>DATGDE010000114.1:0-3484 GCA_035311125.1 Gemmatimonadales bacterium | reverse complement strand
TGGATCCCTTGCCGAAGAGGCGAGCCAGGCCCTCCTCGTACAGGACGTCCTGGAGGCTGACCCCGACGACCTCGGAAACACGCGCCCCGGTGGCATAGGCGAACTCGAGCAACGCGCGGTCACGCATGCCCAGGGGGGTGTCCGGCGTCGGCGCGCCGAGCAACCGGTCGACTTCCGCCGCGGTGAGCACGGTGGGCAGGGTGCGCCACCGCTTGGGGGACTCGAGGCGCTCGCTGGGGTTGCGGCTCGCATGTCCCTCTCCCACCAGAAACCGATAGTAGGTGCGGATGGCCGAGATCTGGCGATGGATGGTGGCCGGCGAGAGGCCGACATCCTTCAGGGCGTAGACGAACTCGCGCAACTGGACGGGGGTCAGCGCGTCGGGCCGGGCAACGCCCAGTCCCGCGGCATGGGTGGCGAGCCGACGGACGTCGCGCAGATAGCTCTCGACGGTGTGGCGGCTCGATCCCGCCTCGAGCGCCAGGTAGTCGCGGAACTGCTCGAGGCGGAAAGCCGGAGGAACCGCTACTGCTTCAGCCGGCGATAGGTCCATCGCACGAACAGGATGAGGAGCAGCACCGCCACGACGCCCAGAACGAGATTGACCCGGGCGAGCTCGTGGGTGACGGTCTCCAAATTGGTGCCCAGCGTAGCGACCAGCCAGACAATCGCCCCGTACCAGAGTCCCGATGCGACCGCCATCGGGAGGATGGCCCGGGCGGCGGGCACGCGCGCCACGCCCGCGAACGGCGGCACGACCGCCCGCCACACGGGCAGCAGGCGCGAGAGGAAGATCCCCCAGAGGCCGTGCCGCGCATATGCCTCTTCGATATGGGCCAGGGTGCGCTCCGACAGGAGCCGGCGGCCGATGGGTCCGGAAAAGAAGGCGCGGCCGTAGCGGCGGCCGACGGCATACACCAGCGCGGCGCTGCCGACGTTGCCGGTCCACGTCACCGCGAACACGATCCACGGATCGAGGGTGCCGCGCCCGGCGAGAAACGCGCCCAGGGCGATCGCCACGTCCGCGGGAGCGGGCGGGAAGACGTTTTCGAGAGCGGCGAAGGCACCGATGATCGCGTACAGCGGGACCGCGGGGAGGGACTCGAGAAACCGGAGCAGATCGGTCAGGTCCGCGACTCCTCGAGCAGGGCGACGGCGATGACGGCGATGCCCTCGCCCCGACCGACGAACCCCATCCCCTCGTTGGACTTCGCCTTGACGGAGAGGTTGGAGAAGCCGGCGATCGCGGCCTCGGCGAGCTTCTCGCGCATCTCGTCCACGTAGGGGGCGAGCTTCGGCTCCTCGGCGATGACGGTGACGTCGGCGTGGGCGAGCGAATAGCCCAGCTCGGCGACTTTGATGCTGGCGCGGCGCAGCAGGTCGAGGGAGCTGGCGTCCTTCCACTTGGCGTTATCGGGCGGGAACATCTGGCCGATGTCGCCCTGCGCGGCGGCGCCGAGGATCGCGTCGATCAAGGCGTGGCACACGGCATCGGCGTCGGACCACCCGTCGAGGCCGCGGTCGTGCGGGATGGTGACGCCGCCCAGCACGAGCGGCCGCCCAGCGGCGAAGCGGTGGGAGTCGTAGCCGATGCCGACGCGCATGGTCAGCGCTGCAGGATGCGCAGCGCCAGATGGGCCGCGTTCTTGGCGTTGTCGATGCCGACGGTGGCGACCGGCACCCCGGAGGGGACCTGCACGGTGGCGAGCAGGGCGTCGAGCCCGTTCAACGGCCCCACGGCGAAGGGGACGCCGATGACGGGGAGGTCGGTGAGCGAGGCGGCGAATCCCGGGAGCGCGGCGGAGAGCCCCGCCCCGCAGATGACGACGCGGCAGCCGCGGGCCTTCGCCCCCTTCACGAGTTCGGCGGTGCGGTCGGGCGCGCGGTGGGCGGAGGAGGCGTGGAACTCGTAGCTCACGCCGGCCTTGTTGAGGACCTCGAAGGCCGGCTCGATGCGCGGCTTGTCGCTCTCGGAGCCGACGAGGATGAGAACGTCAGGCATAGGGCTATCGGCTATCGGCTATCGGTCATCGGCTAGGCGGCTTCTGACAGTAGTGTGTAATCCTGGCGGCGCTTGACGGGGGTGTAGCCCGCATCGCCGATCAGGCGCTGCATCTCGGGGAGGGTCATGCGCCACGTGGTACCCGCGGCGGAGACGACGTTCTCCTCCATCATGAGGGAGCCGAAGTCGTTGGCGCCGAAGCGCAGCGCGACCTGGCCGATCTTGGGACCCATGGTGACCCACGACGCCTGGATGTTGGGGACGTTGCCCAGCACGATGCGCGCGATGGCCTGGGTGCGCAGATAGGTCACCGCATCGGTCTTGCCGAGGTACTCAAGCTCGGTGTTCTCCGGCTGGAGCGGCCAGCAGATGAACGCCGTGAAGCCGCCGCTGCGCGCCTGCACAGCGCGGACGCGGTACAGGTGCTCGATACGGTCGGCGTCGGATTCGCCCAGCCCGTACATCATGGTGACGCTGGTCTTCAGCCCCTGCCGGTGGGCGATCTCCATGACCTCGAGCCAGCGGTCGGCGCCGGCCTTCTTCCTGGCGACGCGATCGCGCACGTCCTGCACCAGGATCTCACCGCCGCCGCCCGGGATGGAGTCGAGCCCCGCCGCGACGAGCTCCTTCAGGACCTCCTCGATGCTCATGCCGAACCGCCCGGCGAAGAAATCGACTTCGGAGGGCGAGAACGCGTGGATGTGAATCGGATGGTTGCGCTTGATGTAGCGCAGCAGGTCGAGGTACCACGCGAACGGGATGTAGGGATTGTGGCCACCTTGCATCAGGATCTGCACCCCGCCCAGCGCTTTCACTTCCTCGATCTTGCGGCCGATTTCCTCGAAAGAGAGGACGTACCCTTCGAGGTGCTTGGGGCGCCGATAGAACGCGCAGAACTTGCAGTCGGCGACGCAGACGTTGGTGTAGTTGATGTTGCGGTCGATGATGTAGGTGACTGCCGGCTCGGGGTGCAGCTTCCACCGCTGCTCGTCGGCCAGCCGACCCAGCTCGAGCAGCGGGGCGCGCTGGTAGAGCTCGAGATGGGAGCGGAACTCGCTGGCGCCGCGGTCGACGACGTCGGGCATGTCAGGCCACCTGCAGGAACTGCAGCGACCCGTCGGGCACGATGCCGACCGCCGCGAGGCGACGGAAGAAATCGGTGAGCCCGGCGAGGTGCTTGTAGGTGAGGGCGTAATCGAGTCCGCCCAGGTAGTCACGGCACTCGGCGGCGGGCACCTGGGTCGCAGCCGAGGCGGCGCGCGCCAGCTCGTCCAGGTGGGCCAGCCCCCACGTGCGGGACTCGAGCAGCGCGCGGTGCACCCGCCGCACCAGCTGCGCGTCCCCGTCGCGGCGCGCCGCCCAAACGGCGAAGACGAAGGGCAACCCCGTCGAGCGCTTCCACTCTTCGCCCAGGTCGTAGCGGTGCGGGTACACCTGGCGCGCCGCGAGCAGCAGCGCCGGGTCGCCGATCACCAGCACGGC
>DATGDE010000113.1:0-22768 GCA_035311125.1 Gemmatimonadales bacterium | reverse complement strand
GATCTCACGGCGCTCGGTCCGCTGCTCCGTTCACTGTCGGACGCTGCGCGTCGTGCCGTTCGCGACGCGGTCACCTTGCGCCTCGCTCACTTCACTCGCGCTGACGGGATCTCCTTGCCATCGCGGTGCTGGGGCGGGATCGCCATTCGCTGAGAATCCCGTCATCCGGCGATCGTCAGCCCCCGCGGCCCGACGTACTCCGATTGCGGACGGATGAGGTGGTCCTCGGCGTGCTGCTCGATCACGTGGGCGCACCAGCCCGCCACCCGTCCGCAGGCGAACAGCGCCACGAACGAGCGCGGCGCGAGGCCCAGCGCCTGGAGCACCAGCGCCGTGTAGAACTCCACGTTGGTCCGCAGGTTGCGACCCGGCTTCACTTCCTCCAGCACCCTCAGGACGGTCTGCTCGACCGACCGCGCCAGCTCGAAGAGCTTCCGGTCCTCCAGGTGGCCTCGGCCCATCTCGTCGGCCACCCGGCTCAGCACTTCGGCCCGCGGATCGCGGACCTTGTACACCCGGTGGCCGAAGCCCATGATGCGCCGTCCCGCGTCGAGCTCCTTGCGGACCCAGGCCTCGGCCCGCTGCGCCGAGCCGATGTCCACCAGCATGTCGAGCACCGGGCCGGGCGCGCCGCCGTGGAGCGGACCCTTGAGCGCGCCCACCGCGCCCGTCACGGCGCTCACCATGTCCGACCGGGTGCTCGCGATCACCCGGCTCGTGAAGGTGGACGCGTTCATACCGTGGTCGATGACCGTCACCCAGTAGGTGTCGAGTGCGCGGGCTGCGAGCGGATCGGGCGCCGTGCCGTGCGCCATATAGAGGAAGTTCGCGGCGTGGGAGAGATCGCTGCGGGGCGCGATCGGCTCGAGGCCCTGGCTGAGCCGCGCGTGCGCCGCCACCAGGGTCGGAAAGCGCGCCGTCAACATGGTGGCGGTCGCGAGGTCGGCGGAGGGCGAGATGTCGTCGGGATGGGCGAGATCGAGCGACAAGGTGGCGCAGGCCATGCGCAGCGCATCCACTGGGGGCGCCTCGGCCGCCGCCCGCAGGAGCTGCATGGTCTCGTCCGGGACCACCCGCAGCACTGCCATCTCTCGGCGCAGGGCCTGGATCTGGTCCACGGTCGGCAGCGTGCCCCGCCACAGCAGATGCGCCGCCTCCTCGAACGTTACCCGCCCGGCCAGGTCTTTCAACTCGTAGCCGCCGATGATCAACTCGCCGGCCAAACCGTCGACGTGGCTCAAGCGGGTTCGGACGGCGACGACGCCGTCCAGCCCCCGTGGGGTCTGAGCAGTGGTTCCGGGCATACGCGGTCTCCCTTCGGCGGCGACTGCCGCCTCCTCGATTAACCGGAAATCCACGAAAGATATTCCGGGAGATGGTGGCGCGCGGGCCACCATGACCTTTCGCTCACACTTCCCGCACCAAACAACTGGAATCTCCACGTATGCTGGATGGGCCCGCAATGACCGATCAACCCTGGCTGGAGGGCTTACCCATGCGCCGATCGTTTGCTCTTGGGCTGCTGGTGGCGATCACGGGCAGCGCTGCGCCCGGTTGGGCACAAAGTCCGCTGAGCGCGGAGGTCAAGAGGGACTACCAGACCGTCCGGGACTACTTCATCCGTGCCGCTGAGGAGATGCCCGACTCGGACTACACGTTCAAGCCATCACCCGACGTGCGAACCTTTGGCCAGCAGGTGGCGCACGTGGCCGACGATCAATACAACTTGTGCGCTCCGGCCAAGGGCGAGACCCGGAAAGCCGCGTACAGAGAGATCGAGAATACGCTGTCGGCCAAGACCGACCTGGTCGCCGCGCTCGAAGCGGCCTTTGCGTATTGCGACGGGGCGTTCGACGCGCTGACGGATGCTTCGGGCGCGGAACCGGCCACGTCCATGATGCAGCGGACGAAGTTCGGCATGTTGAACTGGAACCTGTGGCACACCTGGGAGCACTACGGCAACGTCGTCGTCTATCTGCGAATGCAGGGTCTGGTCCCGCCCTCGAGTCAGATGCCGGGGATGCGAATGAAGTAGCTGCTTCTGTCGCCGTTCACGCTTTCTTCATTCTACGGCCTCTACGTTCGCCTTCATGAACCCCCGCATCGTCACCGTAGACGGCAACGAGGCCGTGGCCCTCGTGGCCCACCGCGTCAACGAGGTGATCGCGGTCTATCCGATCACCCCCGCCTCGACTATGGGCGAGCTGGCAGACCAGTGGTCCGCCGAGGGCCGGACCAACCTGTGGGGCGGCGTTCCCACCGTGATCGAGATGCAGTCCGAGGGCGGCGCGGCCGGTGCGGTCCACGGGGCGCTGCAGGGCGGGGCGCTGGCGACGACCTTCACGGCGTCGCAGGGCCTGCTGCTCATGATTCCCAATCTCTACAAGATCGCGGGGGAGCTGACACCGCTGGCCTTGCACGTGGCCGCCCGCACCATCGCCACGCACGCGCTGTCCATTTTCGGGGACCATTCCGACGTCATGGCCGTCCGTCAGGCGGGCGTCGCGCTGCTCGCCTCGGCCTCGGTGCAGGAAGCGCACGATCTGGCGCTGGTGGCGCAGGCCGCCACCCTGCGCTCCCGCATCCCGATGCTGCACTTCTTCGACGGCTTCCGCACCTCGCACGAGCTGCAGAAGATCGCGCTGCTCGACGATGACGATCTCCGCGCCCTGCTCGACGAGGGCCTCATCGCGGAACACCGCCGCCGCGCGCTCGACCCCGAGCACCCCGTGCTGCGGGGCACGGCGCAGAACCCGGATACCTTCTTCCAGGCACGGGAAGCCTGCAATTCGTTCTATGAAGCGTGCGCCGGGATCGTGCAGCAGGCGATGGATCGTCTGGCCGCGCGTACCGGCCGCCATTACGGCCTGTTCGACTATGCCGGCCATCCCGCCGCCGACCGGGTGATCGTCGCGATGGGCTCCGCGGTCGAAACCGTGGAGCAGACCGCGCAGCAGTTGAACCGCGGCACCGACCGGGTCGGCGTCGTCAAGGTGCGGCTGTACCGCCCGTTCGACGCGGCGGCGCTGCTCGCCGCGCTGCCGCCCTCGGTCCATCGCCTCGCGGTGCTGGATCGCACCAAGGAGCCCGGGGCGCTGGGCGAGCCGCTGTTCCTGGACGTCTCGGCGGCGGTCGGCGAAGGCTGGACTCGGCGCTCCCCGGGGACCATCCCGCCGCTCGTCATCGGCGGGCGCTACGGTCTCTCCTCCAAGGAATTCACGCCCGCCATGGCGCAGGCGGTGTTCGAGGAGCTGGCGCATCCCGAGCCGCGACGGCGTTTCACGGTTGGGATCGTGGACGACGTCGGCAAGCTGTCGCTGCACTGGGATCCCGCCTTTTCGATCGAGCCCGAGGACGAAGTCCGGGCGGTGTTCTGGGGACTCGGCAGCGACGGCACCGTGGGCGCCACCAAGAACACGATCAAGATCATCGGGGAGGAAACGCCGCTCCACGCCCAGGGCTACTTCGTCTACGATTCGAAGAAGGCCGGGGCGGTGACGGTGTCGCATCTCCGCTTCGGGCCCCGCCCGATTCATGCGCCCTACCTCATCACCACGGCGACCTTCATCGCCTGCCACCAGTTCGACTTCCTCGACAAGTACGACGTGCTCGAGGCCGCCGCGCCGGGGGCCACGCTGCTGCTGAACGCGCCGTTCCCCGCCACCGAGGTGTGGGAGCGGCTGCCGCAGGAGGTGCAGCAGACGATCGTGTCGAAACGCATGCGGCTGTTCGCGATCGACGCGGCCCGGGTGGCGAAGGAAGCGGGGTTGGGCGGCCGCATCAACACCGTGATGCAGACCTGTTTCTTCGCAGTGTCGGGCGTGCTGCCCCGCGATCAGGCGATCGGCAAGATCAAGGACGCGATTGCGCGCACCTACGGCAAGCGGGGGAGCGCGGTCGTCGAGCGCAATTTCGCCGCGGTGGACCGTACCCTGGCCGCCCTCGCCGAGGTTGCAATCCCCGATGCGGTGACGGCGGTGCGTCGCCGGGAGCCGATCGTCGCCCAGGACGCACCGGATTTCGTGCGGCGGGTGTCCGCCGTGATGCTCGCCGGCAAGGGCGACCTGCTTCCGGTGAGCGCGTTCCCGGTGGACGGTACCTGGCCCACCGCCACCTCGCGCTGGGAAAAGCGCAACCTCGCCGAGGAAATACCGGTCTGGGATTCGGGACTGTGCATCCAGTGCAACTGGTGCGCGCTGGTGTGTCCCCATGCCGCGATCCGTACCAAGGTCTACGATGCCGCCGCGCTGGCCGGGGCGCCGCAAGGCTTCCAGCACGTTCCCTGGCGCGGTCCCGACCTCAAGGGACAGGCCTACACCGTGCAGGTGGCACCGGAGGACTGCACCGGGTGCACCCTCTGCGCGAGCGTGTGCCCCGCCACGGACAAGGCCGACCGGAGCCGGAAGGCGATCTCGATGTCGCCCCAGCGGCCGATCCGTGAGCGCGAGCGCGCCGCCTGGCGCTTCTTCCTCGGTCTTCCCGAGGTTGACCGGACCGCGCTCAACCGCGTGAACGCCAAGGCCTCGCAGCTCTATCAGCCGCTGTTCGAGTTCTCGGGAGCCTGTGCCGGATGCGGCGAGACGCCGTATCTGAAGCTCCTGAGCCAGCTGTTCGGGGACCGCGCCGTGGTCGCCAACGCGACGGGTTGCTCCTCGATCTTCGGCGGCAACCTCCCAACCACGCCCTGGACGGTCAATGCATCGGGGCGGGGACCCGCCTGGTCCAACTCGTTGTTCGAGGACAACGCCGAGTTCGGCTTCGGCCTGCGGCTCGCGATCGATGCCCGGCGCGACGAGGCGCGGCGCCTCGTCGCGGAGCTGACCCCGTTGCTCGGAGACGAGCTCGCGGCCCTGCTGGCGCACGCGGGCGAACGGTCCGAGGCGGGGCTCGCGGCCGGGCGTCAGGCCGTGGCCGAGCTGCGCGCGCGACTCGCGGGCGCGAGCGACCCACGGGCCGCCCGGCTGCTCGAGATGGCCGACGCCCTGCTGCACCGGTCCGTCTGGCTTGTGGGTGGCGACGGTTGGGCGTACGACATCGGATACGGCGGACTCGACCACGTGCTCGCCCAGGACCGGGACGTCAACGTCCTGGTGCTCGACACCGAGGTGTACTCGAACACCGGCGGCCAGCAGTCCAAAGCCACGCCGCTCGGCGCCGCCGCGAAGTTTGCGACCGCCGGGAAGTCCACCGGCAAGAAGGACCTCGGGCTCGAGGCGATGAGCTACGGACACGTGTACGTCGCCCGTGTGGCGCTGGGCGGCGACATGAACCAGACGGTGAAGGCGTTCCTCGAAGCGGAGAGCTATCCCGGCCCGTCGCTCATCATCGCCTACGCCGGCTGCATCGCGCATGGCTACGATTTGTCGCACAACCTGGAGCAGCAGCAGCTGTCGGTGAAGTCCGGCGCGTGGCCGCTGTACCGCTTCGACCCTCGGCGTGCGCGCGAGCACCTCCCGCCGCTGCAGCTCGATTCGAAGGACCCGACCATTCCGCTCGCCGCCTACCAGCGCAACGAGGCGCGCTTCCGGATGGCGGAGCAGCTCGATCCGGCGCGCTATCAGCACCTGATGGACCTGGCCGAGCGCGAGGTCGCGGACCGGTGGGCGGTGTACCGCTACCTCGCCGGATTGGCGATCCCGGCGGCCTCGCCCGCTGAGCCCCCGGCGCCGGTTCTCGAGCCTGTCCCGGTGGCTGAGTAAGGACGCACGCCCGAGTTGCACGGGCGAGCACAAGCCGGATAGGTTCCGTGCCATGATCCTCGCTCGCGCACCATGGTGCGCCCTCCTCGTCCTGACGGCCGCCGCGGGAGCTCTGGCCGGGTGCCGGGAGAAGGCGCCGAAAGCGCCCCCAGCCGGTGCCATCGTGTTCCAGATCTCCGCCCGCCACCCGACGGGGACGGACAGCGCGGGGGCGCTCGCCGTCAGCGACACCATGCTGGCCCACGGGCGCGATACCCTGTTTCTGCATGGCGTCCGGGTGGTCCTCGCCGAGCTGGCGATCGCCCCTGCTGTGTCCAACGAATGCGAGGAAGAGCAGGGGGAGGACAACCCGCCCTGCGTCGAGTTCGACGACGATCCGGTGGTGATCGATCTGCCCCTGGGCGCCACGGCGACGCGCCGCTCGACGCAGCCCGCGCCGGCGACCGACTACAACCTGTTCCAGGTGATGATCCACCGGCCCGATTCCGTCACCGTCCACGACGTCGAGATGCTGTTGCACCACCCCGAGCTCTGGGGCAGCTCGATTCACGTCGAGGGAGCGATCAGCCGTGGGGGAAGACGCCGCGCCTTCACGTTCAACTCTGGCTTCAACGAGCAGGAAGAGATCACGCTCGAGCCGCCGCTCACCGTCACGCCCGGCGACTCCCTCCGCATCACGCTGCGGGTGGACGTGGCCTCCTGGTTTCGCAGCGCAGATGGCAGATCCTTCGTCGATCCCGCCACCGCAGGTCTTGCGGGGCGCAACGAGGCTCTGGTGCGCGGCAATATTCGCACGTCGTTCAAAGTCTTTCGTGATGCCAACGGCGACGGCCTCGAGGACGGCACGATCCACTAGGCTGTCTCGCAGCGCTCCGCCGCATCCCCTTCCTGAGCCGTTTCGATACAATCCCAAAAAGGTGTGACGCTGCGCACGTCGCTAAGCGCATGGCGGACAAGCAGATGACCGCCACGACGTGGGCACGCGTCGTGCGAGATGGCCGGGCCGTTCGCTCGAATGCACAACACCTGAATCCTGGAGATCAACGATGAACGGCAGCCGGTTGGAAATGGCGCGCAGGCTGGGTGCGGCGATCGCCCTGGTGGGGGCGGCGGCGTGCTCGGACAGTGGCAAGGCTGGCAATCTCTCTCTCTCGCTCTCCGCCCGTCAGGCGCCGGGCGCGGTGGCGGCGTCCGGCGTGACGGCCAACCTCGCCGCACCGGCGGTGCTGGCCGCCGGCGACACGACCGTCATCGCGCTCGGCAGCGACACGATCGTGCTGCGCAGTGTCGACGTCGTGCTGCGCAAGGTCGAGATGAAGCGGCTCGAGGCGGCTTCGTGCGACAGCATCCCCGACAACGGCGATTGCGAGGAGTTCGAGGCGGGACCGGTTCTGGCGTCCTTCCCTCTCGGGGCCACGAACACCGTCGCCGCCGTAACCGTGGCGGCGCCGGCGGGCCAGTACGACAAGCTGGAGTTCGAGATCCACAAGACCGACACCACGTCGAGCCAGGAAGCGGCGTTCATCGCGGCCAACCCGGACTTCAAGGACATTTCGATCCGCGTCACCGGGACCTTCAACCACACCGCGTTCGTCTTCACGTCGGATCTCGATGCGTCCGAGGAGATCGCCCTGACTCCGCCGCTCGACGTGACGGCAGGCAGCGCCGCCAACCTGACGATCCGGATGGACGTGTCCGGCTGGTTCGTGAGCAACGGCGCCCTGGTCGACCCGACGTCGGCCAACAAGGGCGGTCAGAACGAAGGCATCGTCAAGAACAACATCGAACAGTCCGTCGAGGCGTTCGAAGACGACAACCACGACGGCCTCGAGGGCAACTGACCACTTTCGTTGTCTCGCGACGCGCCAATTGATCCGTTTCGGCGCACGTTGCCCCGTGACCGGACTCTCTGGTCACGGGGCAACTCGTTGTGTACCAGGAGATTGGGAGAATTGGGCGCGCGCGGTCAGGAAGGTATGTCGCCTGCGGTCCACGGCAGCCGGTCGGGGCGTACAAAGATAGCGCCATCAGACTGTCAAGCACTCAACCGAGAGGTGCATATGGTGCACGCCTTCCCCTCATCCCGCGCCCCGTGGCTCGCTGCCGCGGCGCTGATTCTGGCCGCGTGCAGTGACACGGGGCCAACCAGATCGCTCACCCTATCGGTAACCACGAATGCCACGTCGACCGCGTCACTGCCGGCTGCCCCGGGCCTCAACGCCGATATCGTGATCGGCACCGGCGCGACTGCGATCACGATCACCAAGGTGCAAGTCGGACTGTCCGAGATCGAGTTGTCGCCGGGCGGCACGTGCTCCACAACCGGCGAGCACGACCACTGTGAGGAGCTCGAAGTAGGGCCCGTGGTCGTAGACCTGCCGGTGACCGGCACCGGCACTCCTCAGGTGATTCTCGACAAGGTCGTGCCCCCCGGCACGTATACCGCCCTTGATGCGAGCGTCGACAGTGTCGAGGTGACCTTCACCGACGCGAACAATCAGACCCATGATTTCAAACTCGCGTTGGGGGACGAAACGGAGATCGAGGCGGCCTTCCAGACGCCCGTCACAGTGGATGCCACCACCTCCAACCTCACGGTCAACGTGGACGTGGCGAGCTGGTTCAAGGACGCGACTGGTGCTGTGCTCGATCCAACCAACCCGGCCAATGCCAGTCTCATCCACCAGAGCATCCTGCGGTCCTTCCATGCGTTCGAAGACGACAACCACAACGGTGAAGACGACGGCCTGGAAGGGGGAGGAGACCACTAGGCAGGCGCTGCTAACAGGGTTGTCAGCATCCGCCGGGGGAGCGAGATTACTCCCCCGGCATGACGACCATCTGGATCGACGGGAAGTACTACGATCGCGACACCGCCAAGGTCAGCGTGTTCGACCATGGCCTGCTGTATGGCGACGGCGTGTTCGAGGGCATCCGGGCGTACGCGGGCCGCATCTTCCGTTTGGACGCGCACCTCGATCGCCTGTACGGTTCGGCCAAGGGAATTTGCCTCGATATTCCCTTGCCCCGGCCCGAGATGGCCACGATGGTATCCGCAGCGTTCGCCCAGAGCGGCATGCGCGACGCCTATCTCCGCCTGCTGGTCACCCGCGGCGTGGGCGATCTGGGGCTCGATCCCCGCAAGTGCACCAAGCCCACGGTCATCTGCATCGTGGATACCATCCGACTCTGGCCCCAGGACCGCTATGAGCAGGGCCTGACGTGCCTGACCGCGGCGACACCCATCAGTCACCGCGAAAACCTCTCTCCCCGCATCAAATCACTGAACTACCTGGCTCACATCCTGGCCAAGATCGAAGGCATCGCCGCCAACGTGGATGAGGTGGTGATGCTGGACGCCTCAGGCTACGTCACCGAAGCGAGCGGCATGAACCTGTTCGCCGTCGCCAACCACACGCTGCGCACCCCGCCTCCGTGGAGCGGCATTCTCCGGGGGGTGACGCGGGACGCGGTGATGGACTTGGCGCGCGATGCGGGCTACGGCGTGGAAGAAACGCCCTTGAACCGCTATGACCTCTACACGGCTGACGAGGTCTTCCTCACGGGGACCGCCGCCGAAGTTGTCGGCATCACTCGTCTGGACGGGCGGACCATCGGCGCCGGAACGTCGGGTCCCGTCACCAAGGATCTCGCGCTCCGGTTTCACGCCTTGGCGACCTCCGGTGACTGAAGTATTGACCTGACTTGTAGTTACGGTCATATTGGGCGGGCGGTCGAGGGTCG
This sequence comes from Gemmatimonadales bacterium, assembly GCA_035311125.1. Taxonomy (GTDB): domain Bacteria; phylum Gemmatimonadota; class Gemmatimonadetes; order Gemmatimonadales; family GWC2-71-9; genus DASTHG01. Next base: position 13,325 of record DATGDE010000113.1, on the reverse strand, counting down.
TTGAGGGCCTGGCGTGTCGTCCCCTATCGCGAAAACATCTGATCGGTTGAGCCCGCTGGCAGAGCGCCAGGAGCCCCCGATGCGTGTCAATTGAGGCTGTCGTTTCGCGCGAACTCGGGCAGGATGCAGGAATCTGCGCTCCAGACCGGCCGTGGGCTGGAGCCCTCGAGAATCGGCACTGTTTCTGCAGGCGGAACGGGCACTGGAGGCCTCGTTGGCGTGTCGTCTGGCTGAGCATCTGGCATGAGTCAGCTGGGGCTCCAGGATCTGCGTCGGGTCGTCGCAGCAGTCGAGCGGCTACGCGGCGCGGTGGTGAGCGGTGTGACGGTCCGGTCGGATCTGCGGCACCTGAAAGTGGACCTAGTGGGTGGACTGATCCTGTTGATCACAGCGGACCGGGATGAGCAGGGGAGGCCACGGCTGGAAGTGGACGTGATCGAGGCGCCCCCGGATTCCTCGGTGCACACCCAGATCGAGGTGCATTTCGATTGACTGATCGCGTGAGTGGCAGAACGGCGACCGCCGAGCGGCTGCGGTTCCAGGTCTTCGGTTTCGACCGCCTCTCCGACGGCCGCTGCCGGGCGCGGGTGCAGCTGGCCTGGATCGACGGTCGTGAGTTCGTGGGCGTCGCGGAGGGAATGACGTCGCAGGCCGGGGAGCTGCGGTGCTCGGCTGAGGCGGCGGTGCAGGCGTTGGCGGAAGCCGTACGGCCCGGGGTCGAGTTGGAGCTCCTGGGCGTGAAGGCCGTCCGCGCCTTCGACGCGACGGTTGTGATCGTAAGCCTCTCGGTGCGCTCGGAGGGCAGCTCCTGGCGCATGGTGGGGTCGTACCTGACGGAAACCGATCCGCCGCGCGGGGCAGCACTGGCGGTCTTGAACGCGACGAACCGCGTTCTGGGGAACTACGTGACCACACGATGAACACACACACGTCGAGAATCCGCTTCCTGCTCCTCGCCGGCCTCGCGGCCTGCGCGGGGCGCCAGCATTCGGTCCAGATGGGGCCCCTGCCGGCGTCGGCACCCACGCCGCCGCCCGCCGCCGCCGTCACTCTCCCGGCGCGCCCGGACGCCGATACCGCGTCTCCGGCTGCGACCGTACGCAGCGAGGACGTGGAGCGGGAAGCGGTTCGCCTGTTCGGGCCGGAAGGGCGCGAGATCGTGGGGGCGAAGGTTGCGGCGGACGAGACCAAGGTCCCGACGTTCGACATCGACGTGACGAGTTACGCCGCGAACCGCCGGGTGCTCGAATACCTCGAGTTCTTCCAGGTCGACGCCCGGGACCGCATGGCCATCTGGCTGTCCCGGCTCTCCCGCTATGAGGGAATGATCCGCGATCGGCTGCGGGCGAAAGGGCTGCCCGAAGACCTCGTGTACCTGACGCTGATCGAAAGCGGTCTGTCCAATTCTGCGGTGAGCCGGGCCCGCGCGGTGGGCATGTGGCAGTTCGTGGCGGGGACGGGAAGGCTGTATGGCCTCACCATAGATCCGTGGGTGGATGAGCGGCGCGATCCCTTCAAGGCGACCGACGCGGCCGTGGATTACCTCTCGGATCTCGTCCAGAAGCTCGGCAGCGTCTACCTGGCGGCGGCTGCCTACAACGCCGGGGAAGGCCGCATCCAGCGCGGTGTGCGGCGCCTGCCGGGCGAGACCGACAGCCTCACCGATGAGACGTTCTTCGAGCTCGCCGACCGGCGCTACCTGCGTCGCGAGACCCGCGATTACGTGCCCAAACTGATCGCGGCGGCCCTGGTCGCGAAGCAGCCGGAGCGCTACGGCTTCACCGAAGTCCCGCGGCTCCCCCCCCTGACCTTCGATGAGATCCGGGTTCCCGACGCCACCGGGCTCGACGTGCTGGCGCGTCTCGCCGATACGACGACGGGAGCGCTGCTGGAGCTCAACCCACAATTCGTTCGCGGCGTGACGCCGCCGGGACGGGAGGTGACTGTACGAGTGCCGCGCGGGCGGGGAACGTTGGTCGCGGAACGCTTCGACACGCTTCCAGCGACGGACCGCACCACGTTCGTGGACCACTACGTTACGCGGGGGCAGACCCTTTCCGACATCGCCCGGCAGTACCGCGTGTCGGTCTCAATGATCCAGGGCGCCAACCCGTCGCTCAAGCCCCGCACGCTCCGCGTGGGCCAGCGGTTGATCATCCCGATGAGTGGCCGAGTCGTCCCCAGGGCCGCCTGGAACGCGCCGGTAGAGCGGACCGTGACTCCGCGGACGGCGGCAAGTGGGAAGGCGACGATTACGGCTTCCCACCGCATCCGCAGCGGCGAGACCGCGAGCCAGATCGCCCGGCGCTTCGGGGTGACGCTCCAGGCGCTCCTGGACTACAACGGCCTCACGGTCAAATCGCTCTTGAAGCCTGGTCGGTTGCTGCGTATCCCGCCGCCGAAGGGGGCGGGGGGGCATCAGGCGGAGTAGGCTACTCGGCGCCCGCCGCCTGGGGACGAACCTGGCGGCGGTACCCGCGCATCACCGACTGCGCGTACCCGTTCGACGGATCCACCCCGGCGTTGACGAGATCCTGGACCTTGGAAGGGCCGCGATTGTAGGCGAGCAGGGCCCGCTCCAGGTTATCGTCATAGCGCACCAGCAGGTCGTGCAGGTAGCGGAAACCCAGCCGCAGGTTCGTCTCCCGGTCGAAAATCTGATCGATCGTCAGGCTGGGCTCGAACAGGCGGGCGGTGGCGGGGAGAATCTGAGTCAGTCCCACCGCGCCGGCCGGGCTATGAGCTCGAAGGTCGAACCGCGACTCGACGCTGACCAGCCGGAAGGCCAGCCCGGGCTCGATCCCCTCGGCCAGCGCGACGTCGTAGATCGCCTCGGTCAGGTCGGCCGGAATGTGGTAGCGGCCGGAGTATTCCATGACGGCGTCGGCTCGATCTAGCTGGAGCCGCGCCACGGTCAACTCCCCACGCAGTGATTCCAGCTGCTGCGACAGCGCCTTCACGTCGCTCAGGGTGGCAGCTGTGGGCGGCTGCTCGTCGGCGGTGGCATGACGGACCCAGCCGAAGCTGGCCACCGCCAGTACCCCGACCACGATCAGCCCACCCCGCACCTGCCACCTTCGTGAAGCGCTCATACTCCTCCTGATTGCTGGCCTCAGCCGCGGCGCCAATCGCCCCGACTGCCTCCCGTCTTCTCCAGCAACCGCACCGACAGGAGCTCCATCTCCCGGTCCGCGCTCTTAACCATGTCGTACACGGTCAGAAGAGCCACTGAAACCGCGGTGAGAGCTTCCATTTCCACCCCGGTCCGCCCCACCGTGCGAACCGTGGCCCGTATCCGAACCCCGGGCAGGGCATCCTCCAGCTTGGCGCTCACCTCGACATGATCCAGGCCGAGGGGATGGCACAACGGGATCAGTTCCGCCGTGCGTTTGGCTGCCAGAGTCCCCGCGATCCGGCTGACCGTGAGGACGTCCCCCTTGGAAACCGCTCCCTCCCTCACCAGCCGGAACGCGTCCCGCGACATCCGGATCGATCCTTCGGCGGTGGCGCTGCGAGCCGTCACGGGCTTCCCGCCGACATCGACCATTCGGGCGTTGCCGCCCTCGTCCACGTGCGTCAGGTCGGCCACTGGCCGGCCAGATCCCCCGCCAGAACAGCTGTGAGCAACTGCGGGTTCACGTTCCCCTGAGCCTGCTCACGGGCCTGCAGCACCAAAGAGATCGCCTTAGCCAACCCCTTCACGTCGCCTCCCCGTCGGGCTTCGGCCCGCAGCCGGTCCACGAGTCCGTCCAGCATGTCCGTGAACCCTCCTCGGGCCTGGAACGGCGCCTGGCGGAGCGCAAAGGCGTAACGGTCGACCGCGCTGCGCAGGCTTGTCTCGAACGCCCCGGCAACCTCTCGCGTCGGAGCGGCGACTGCATGCCCTCGGGCAAGAAGCCTGCCGATACAGCCTTCGGCCGCGGAAGCGGTACTTTTTGAATCGGGCATCTCGTTGTGTATGAATGATGTCACGACACTATCTGGAATCCTGTGCACCCTGACTCTTACGACGCGGGAGAGGATGGTGGGCAGAAGGGCATCGGGCTCGGACGCGGTCAGGATGAGAACCGTGTCCGCTGGGGGCTCTTCCAGCACCTTGAGCAGGGCGTTGGCCGCTTCTGGATTGGCGCGCTGCGGGATTAGACGCTCCGCATCCCCGATGATGAACACCTTGCGATTGGCCATAGCTGGCGTGATCGCCACATGTCGTAGCATGTGTCGCACAGAAGCAACACTATGGACGGCCATTCCCGATAGGGGGCCATACAGGGGCTGCTCCCGGCGAGCTGAGATTTCATCTGCCAGGGCGCTCGCCACGACCTCGACCTGCTTGTCTGCGTCAGCCCCCTTCTTCGACAACTCCAGCGGGATGATCCAGTGCAGGTCTGGGTGCGTCAGTGAGATGGCCAGCCGGCAGGACCGACAGTTGTTGCAGGGTCCGTCGGTGCCGCGCTCGCAAACAAGCGTCTGGCCCAGCCAAAGCGCCAACCGCTGCTTGCCCACGCCCTCGGGGCCCTCGAGAAGCAGTGCCTGGGGAAGCCGGCCGTCTCTGGCGGCGATGGCCAGACGTTGGCGCAGGGCTTCATGACCGTACAAAGGGCGAAGACTCATGGGCGGAAATGTAGCGTGGGACCGGTCAAGCACCGGTGCGACTCTTGGCAACTTCTTTTTCGGCAATATGTTACAACGTCGCGGCAGGGCTTGTGTCAGTCTAACTACAATATTTACAGGATTTTACACAAATAAGTGAGTACACACTCACCGTGATTCCACCGTTTCCTCACGGCGCGGCCAGCACCTCCCTGATCTTGTGTATCAGGTCTTCAGGAGCGAAAGGCTTCTGCAGGAAGGCCGTGCCCGCCTCCCGGACCCCCTCCCGGATGGCGGCGTCGTCGGTGTAGCCAGAGCAGTAAAGGACTCTCAGGCCGGGGCGTAGCTGGGACAGGTTGCGGGCAAGCTCGGGGCCCCCCATTCCGGGCATCACCACGTCGGTCAGGAGCACGTGGATGATGCCGGGGTGCTGTTGGGCCAGCGCGAGGGCTTCAGCACCGGCGCTGGCGGTGAGCACGCAGTAACCGCTCGATTCGAGCGCGCGGCGGGCGAACTGGCGCACCGCTGGCTCATCCTCGACCAGAAGAACCGTCTCTGAACCTTTGGCCGGCGTGGACGGAGGGGGTGAGACTTCGCCACCGGGCAGCGCCTCGCTGCTGAGGGGGAGGTAGATCCGGACCGTCGTGCCCTGGCCAGGGCCTGAGTCCACGTAGATGAATCCGGCGTTCTGCTTGACGATCCCGTACACGGTCGCCAGGCCCAGGCCCGTGCCCTTGCCCATCTCCTTGGTGGTGTAAAACGGCTCGAATAGATGGGCCCGGACCTCCGGGGTGATGCCGCTTCCGGTGTCGGACACGGCGAGGTACACGTACGCGCCGGGCGGAGCAGGCGGTTCGTTGCCGGGTTGCCGTGGGCCGAGCATGGCCGCTGCCGCGCGCACGGTGATGCGACCGCCCAGCGGCAGAGCATCGCGCGCATTGACCACGAGGTTCATCAGGATCTGGTCGAGCTGTCCCGGATCGCACTTCACCGCTAGCGGGTGTGGGGCGAGCTCGAGCGTGAGCTCGATATCCTCGCGGATCAGTCGTCGCAGCATCGATTCGACGTTTCGCACCACCTCATTGACGTTGACGACCTTGGGGGCCACGACCTGCCGGCGACTGTAGGCCAGCAGCTGGCGTGTGAGCTCCGCCGCGCGCAACCCGGCGCGGCGAATTTCCTCGAGGTCCTCACGGACCGGATGGGAGGGCTCGACTTCCCGCAGGGCCAGTTGTGCCGAGCCGAGGATGGCGGTGAGCAGATTGTTGAAGTCGTGCGCGATGCCTCCGGCGAGCCGTCCCACCGCTTCCATTTTTTGGGCCTGGCGTAGCTGCGCCTCGAGCCGGCGCTGCTCGGTCACGTTGCGGGCGAGGATGAGGTTGGCCGGGCGGCCGCCGAAATCGATGGTGTGGGCGACCACTTCCGCCTCGAGGAGGGTGCCGTCCTTGCGCTGGTGGATCCAGCCGCTCGTGGTCTCGGACACCCGCGGATGCTCTCGCAGGTAGGCCTGGAGCTTGGGTACCTCTTCCCGAGGACGCAGGTCGAACACCGTGCGCGCGAGGAATTCCTCGCGCGTATAACCGTAGCGGGCGATCGCGGCCTGGTTGACCGCGAGGAAGCGATAGGTCTCGAGATCGTAGACGTACATCGCCTCGGCGTTCGACTCGAAGAGCATGCGGTACTTCTGCTCGTTTTCCAGCAGCTGGCGCTCGAGCTGGCGACGCTGCGTCACGTCGCGCGTCAGCACCAGGCGCGCGGGCCGTCCTTCGAAGTCGATGGAATCGGCCAGAATCTCGACTTCGATGATGGTGCCATCCTTCTTGCGATGGTGGAACCCGACGCGAGTGGCGGCGCCCCGTCGTGGCTGTCGCAGAAGCTCGTCGAGGGCCGCATGTTCCTCGGGCTGGTGGAGATCGTACACGGTCATGCCGGCCAATTCGGCTTCGTCGTAGCCGTAGCTCACGATCGCCGCCCGATTCGCCGCCAGAATCCGGTATCGGTCGTAGTCGTAGACCCACATCGGCTCGGGATTGACCTCGAACAGCAGGCGGTACTTCGCCTCGCTGTCGGCCACCTGCTGTTCCGCTCGTTTGCGCTCGATCACCAGGGCGATCTGCGTCGAGACGAATTCCAGGATCTGCCGCTCGCGCTCCCCGTACCGCACGCCCGCCGAATAGGTCTGCACCGCGATCACGCCGATGGTGTGGCCGCCGGCCTTGAGGGGAACGCCGACCCAGTCCAGGGAGGGGGTGCCGATCAGCTCCACCTCGCCCTGCTCGACGAGGCGGCTGTAGACCTCGGGCGTCGCGAGCAGGGGGGCGCCGGTGCGCAACACGTATTCCGTCAGCCCCCGGCCCAGCGGCTTGGCCGGGAATCCGGTGTCGAACTCGTCCTGGAAATACGGGAACGACAGCGTCTGTGCGGTTTCGTCGTACAGGGCGATGTAGAGGTTCCGCGCCGGCATCAGCTCGGCGACGATGGCGTGGACGGCGCGGTACAGGTCGGGCAGGGTGTGGGCGGCATTTGCCGCCTCCGAGATGCGATACGTGGCCGACTGGACCTGCTCGGCCCGACGGCGCTCGGTGACGTCCCGTTGCGTGCCCCAGAGTCGGACGAGGGCCCCGTCTTCCACGAATCCCACCGAGTTGCAGACGAACACCCGGCGACGGCCGAGCCGGTCGAACTCGTGGTACTCGGCGTCGAGATCACGATTTCCCGCCAGCACGAAACGCCGCATCGCGTCGAGATTCGCCGGGTCGGCCTGGTCGAGGAACTCGTAGTGATGGCGGCCGACTACCTGCTCCGGGCGTTCGAACCCGTACATCTGCGCCTGGACCGCGTTGCACTCGGCCACGACGCCGGAGCGATACTGCGCTTCGATCTGCTCGTCCACCCGAAGGTCGACCGGCACCGGGGGCTGGAACTCGATCCGAAATACCCCCTCGGACGTGTGGGTGATGAACGCGCGGTACCGCTCCTCGCTCTCCCGCAGCGCGCGTTCGGCGCGCGCCCGGGCGGTCACGTCGCGGAAGCTCCAGACACGCCCGACCGACCTGCCGTCGAGCCGCTGGGGCAGGGAGAAGCGCTCGAAGATGCGCCCATCCTTGAACTCGACGATGTCGAAGCTGGCCGCCTCCGGATGCGCGTACAATTCCCGCACCTTGGCGAGGAATTGTTCCGGGTTGACGACCTGGTCGAGGACGTGGGTGAGCGCGCGATCGTCGTCTCCCGAGTCGAGGACCGACTGCGGCATGCGCCACAACTCGACGAAACGGCGGTTGTAGGAGATGATCCGCCCGGCGTCGCCGACCACGAGGATGCCATCGGCCGTGGACTCGAGCGTGGATTGCAGCAGGGAGACGGTGCGGCGGGTTTCGGTCTCGGCCGCGTGGCGCGCGGTGACGTCGCGGTAGTTCACCACGATGGCGCGCACGACCGGGTCGTGGAGGCGGTTCACTCCCACTCCCTCGATTTCGCGCCATCCGCCGTTCTTGTGGCGGTGCCGCACCACGGCCGTCACCGGGTCCGCGGGGTGCTCCAGGAGACTCGCGAACAGGGTCTGCGCCCGCGGTTGATCGTCAGGATGCAGCAGCTCGAAGGCATTGCCGCCGGCCAGCTCGCCGGGCTCGTAGCCGAGCAGCCGCGTCACGGCCGAGGAGGTGTAGAAGATCGTGCCGGCCGCGTCCAGCAGGGCGATGACGTCGGAGCTGTGCTCCAACAACGCCTGGAGGAAGGCGCCGTCCAGCGGGACTGCCGGAAGGACGGCGTCCGGGGACGGCCGCGGAGAATCGCCGGATGGTGTCACGGTCTAAATCTGCAGGCCCCGGGCGAATTCGGCACGGTCGCCCGGCGGCCCGACAGCTCCCGAGGAGGGACTCGAACCCCCGACCCGCCGGTTAACAGCCGGCTGCTCTACCAACTGAGCTACTCGGGATCGCAAGCCGTCAGCCGTCAGCGATCTGCCGGCAGCTGGGGCCGGAAATATCGCCACGAGGGTGACGGACTTCAACGTTGGCCGTTCACGTGGTGGAAGGCTGACGGCTGGGCGTTGACGGCTCCGTCCGCAGCTCCGCCAGCAGCAGCCCGACGAGGATCAGTCCTCCACCCAGCCATTGCTCCACCGAGAGGTGCTCGCCCATCACCAGCCACGAGGTGACGGCGGCGAACAGGGTTTCGAAGCAAAAGAGCAGGGCGGCCCGGGCAGAGGACATGTGCCGCTGCGACAGCATCTGCAGCAGCAATGCGACCACGGTCGGGCCGAGGGCGGTGTACGCGAGCGCCCAGGTGAACGTGGTCGTCCAGTGGATCGCCGGCTGCTCGAACAGGGCGGCCCCGAGCGCGCCCAGCGCCGCGGTTCCCGCGATCTGCAGCCACACGAGGCGCAACGGGTCGAAGCGACGTGACAGGGCGGTCGTCGCCACGATCTGGACGCCGAACAGGACTGCCGTCCCGAGCGTCAGGATGTCACCGCGATTCAGCCCGCCCGACTCGGGGTCGGTCAGCCAATACGTGCCCAACGCGGCGAGGAGCACCGCCGTGACGAGCGGCCAACCTGGCCGCTCGCGCAGCGCCAGCGCCGCCATGGCCGGCGCGAGCACCGACGAGATGGCGACGATGAATGCCGAGCGCGAGGGCGTCGTCCACACCAGGCCGGCGGTCTGGGCGAGGAAGCCGATCCCGAGCAGCCCCGCCAGCAGCGCGCCACTTCTCAGCTCCGGGCCGGTGAACGGCCGGCGCAGCCCGGCGAAGGGAGCGAGTACCAGGGCCCCGATGGCGAAGCGCAGCGCCGCGAAGGCCAGCGGCGTGGCGTCGCTCAGGGCGAGCTTCACGACGACGAAACTGACGCCCCAGAGCAGGCAGGCGGAGATGAGCGCGAAGTCGGCCTGGCGCCGGGTCACAACGCGTCCCGCAGATAGCGGCCCGTGGCGCTCCCGGTGACCTGTGCTACGGCCTCCGGCGTCCCGGCCGCGACGATCCGGCCGCCTGCGGCGCCAGCCCCCGGACCCAGATCGATCACCCAGTCGGCCCGTTTGATCACGTCCATATGATGCTCGATCACGACCACGGTGTGCCCCGCATCCACCAGTCGGTCGAGGACCCGGCACAGCGTCCGCACGTCGTCCAGGTGGAGTCCGGTGGTGGGTTCGTCGAGGATGTACAGATTCCGCCGGCCGCCACTTCCTCGAGCTACCCGGGTGCCCGAGAGCGTCAGCTCGCGCGCAATCTTGAGTCGCTGAGCCTCGCCTCCCGAAAGCGTGGTGGCCGGCTGCCCGAGCCGGAGGTACCCGAGACCTACCTGCTGCAGCTGCCAGAGCGCGCGGGCCAGACGCGGCTGCTTGTGGAAGCGGCGCAGCGCCTCGTCCACCGTCCACTCCAGCACATCGTGGATCGATTGCCCGTCGAGCCGGACCTCGAGCACCTCCCGCTTGAAACGCCGCCCCCCGCAGGCCTCGCAGGGAACGAATACGTTGGCCAGGAAGACCATTTCCACCAGGACCGCGCCCGCCCCCTCGCACGCCTCACAGCGTCCGCCACGGACGTTGAACGAGAACGTGCTCGCGGTGTAGCGCCGCTCGCGAGCGCGGGGCAGCGCGGCGAACAGCTGCCGCAGCTCGTCGAACGCCTTCACGTAGGTCACGGGGTTGGAACGGGGCGTGCGGCCGATCGGCGACTGGTCGATAAGGACGACGTCACCGATCGCCTCCCAGCCCTCGAGCGCGGTGACGTCGCCCACCGGCTCGCCCAGGTGCTCTTTGGCGCTGTGTGCCCCGCGGAGCCGGCGCTCCAGCTGGCGGTAGAGGACGTCGTGCACCAGCGTCGATTTGCCGGAGCCCGACACCCCAGTCACGGCGACGAGCGTGTGCAGGGGAATCCGGACGTCAACGTTCTCGAGGTTGTGCAACCGGGCCCCGCGCAGCGTGAGCCAGCGCAGGGCGGGGCGGCGCGCCGACGGCACGCTGATCCGTTTCTCGCCCGAGAGATACTGGCCGGTCAGCGTGCCCGCCGATTTCACTCCGGCGGCTGGTCCCTGATAGACGACCGAGCCCCCCGCGGTTCCGCTCCCGGGGCCCAGCTCCACCATGTAATCGGCGACGGCCATGGCCGCCGGGTCATGCTCCACGACGACGACGGTGTTGCCGGCGGTCGCAAGACGGCGCAACAGGGTGAGCAGGCGCTGCACGTCGGCGGGATGCAGGCCGATGGTCGGCTCGTCGAGGACGTACAGCGTCTCCGTGAGCTTCGAGCCGAGGGCGTTGGAGAGGGCGATGCGCTGGGCTTCACCGCCCGACAGCGTCCGGGTCTGGCGATCGATGGTGAGATACCCGAGGCCGACGTCCACCACGAACGAGACGCGCGCCGTCAGCTCCTCGAGCAGGTGCCGGGCCACGGCCTGCTGGAACGGCGTCCAGGTGAGGTGCTCGACCCAGTGCTGCAGCTCCGCGGCCGTCAGGGCGGCCACGTCGGCGATGGTGCGACCGCCGACGCGGACCGCCAGGGCCTCGGGCTTGAGGCGGGCGCCCGCGCAGCCGGGACAAGTTTTCGCCAGCTGGTACTGCCGCAGGAACACGCGGATGTACTGCTTGTAGCGCTTGGTCTCGAGCCGCTCGAGAAAAGGGAACACCCCCACGTAGCGGCCGCCGCCGGCGCCGCCGTGCAGCAGGAACTGCCGTTGCCGGGAATCGAGGGCGCGCCAGGGGACGTCCACGGGAATGCCGCGGGCGCGCGCCGTCTCCCGCAGCAGGCGGCGGCGGCCTTCGTAGCGCGGCTTGGTCCACGGGTCGATCGCGCCCTGGGCGATCGTCGTGCCGGGCTCCGGCACGATCAGCGACTCGTCGTATTCCAGGACGGCCCCGAACCCGTTGCACCCGGGGCAGGCGCCGCGCGGGTTGTTGAAGGAGAACAACGCCGGCGTGAGGCTCGGGGCCGCGCGCCCGCATGCCGAGCACGTCGGATGGGAGGAGAACCGCCGTCGCCGGCTCCCCGCCATGGCCACGGCGACCCCCTCACCCTCGGCGAACGCCGTGGCGACGGCGTCGGCCAGGCGGCCGCGATGGGCGTCGGAGGGAGCGAGGCGGTCCACGATGACCAGCACGTCGCGGCCCGAACGGACCCCGGCATCGGCACCGGGCTCGTCCAGCCGCAACAGCTCCCCATCCACCTGGGCACGGACGAACCCCGCCGCGACGAGCTGGGCGGCGGGGTCGACGTCGGGGCGATGCGCGCTTTCCGGCAGCGGGAAGCTGACGAGCGTGGGCTCCGACCGGTCCTCCGTGGTCCCCGCCGCCTCGATCAGGGAATCCACGACCTCCTCGACCGTGTCGACCTTGACCACCGATCCGCAATCGAGGCAATGGGGGGTGCCGACCCGCGCCCAGAGGAGCCGCAGGAAATCGTAGATCTCCGTCGCCGTCCCCACGGTGGAGCGGCTCGAGGTCGTCGGGTTCTTCTGCTCGATCGCGACGGCGGGAGAGAGGCCCTCGAGGGCGTCCACCAGGGGCTTGGGCATGCGCTCGAGAAACTGCTTGGCGTATGTCGACAGCGACTCGATATAGCGCCGCTGTCCCTCGGCGTAGAGCGTGTCGAACGCCAGGGAGCTCTTTCCGGATCCGGAAGGTCCGGTGATCACCGTGAGGGCCCGCCGTGGCAGCTCCACGGTGATGCCCTTGAGGTTGTGCTGTCGCGCGTTGCGAATGATCACGCGATCGGGACCCGCCGACATAACCTGCCAAGTTAACCAGAAACGCCTGCTTACAGGGGATGGCCGGCCGCTGGCGGCATTCCCGGAACGTCCTAGGTTTGTCGGCTGCATGCCCGCCCTCACGCCCCGACTGCTGCGCCGCGGTCTCGAGGTCTTCGCCCTCATTTCGGTGGGCGGCCTGGTCGGGTTGCTGCTCTACGGGGATAACTGGGACGCCTTCGTCAGGGCGTTTCTCGGCCTGCGCTGGTGGTGGTTGCTCATCGGCATGGGGCTGGCCTCGATGGACTGGCTGGGTGGGGGGACGCGCCTGTGGGTCGTGGCCCGTCACGTGCACCCGGGAGTGCGCTGGCGCGACATGGTGATCTCGGGGGGCATGAGCGCCTGGGGGGCCTACCTCACCCCTTTCCAGTCTGGCGCCGGCCCGATGATGATGTGGACGATGCGGCGCGCCGGCGTGCAGCTGCCCGAGGCGATGACCTCCACTTTCCTGACGTTCGTCGCCACAGTGACCTTCTTCGCCGTCGCGGGTCCGCTTGCCATCATCCTCGGGGCCGGACGCTCGCTGGCCCAGCACGGCGTGGTCCTGGGCATCACGCTCTACGACCTGTTCAAGACCAGCTTTCTGATCTTCGTGCTGCTCGGGATCGCGATGGCCTTCGCGATGTTCTTCCCGCGGCTGCTGCGGGACTTCGTGCACTGGGTGGCGACCCGGCTCGAGTCGCGCAGCGCCCGGGTCGCGGCGCGCATCGATCGGCTGCGCGACGGGATCGACCGGGCTCACGAGTGCATGGTGGCGTTTCGCAGCCCCAGCGGGCTGCTCGCTCTCCTGTGGGCGATCGTTCTCTCGGCCCCGTCACACGCCAACAAGCTGCTCGCCGGCTACGTCGCGATGCGGGCGCTCGGGTTGCCGGCTCATTTCGTCGACATCCTCCTCGTCCAGACGTTCATTTCGTTTCTGCTGTATTTCGCGCCGACCCCGGGCGCATCCGGCCTGGCCGAAGTCCTGTCGGCCGCCGTGATGTCCATCTATGTCCCG
>DATGDE010000112.1:0-22092 GCA_035311125.1 Gemmatimonadales bacterium | reverse complement strand
CCGAGCCGCAGGAGGAGGTTGAGATCGAGACGTAGACGTTGGCGCGGGCGACCGGGGTGCCGCCGGGCGCGGTGACGCGCCCGTAGACGACCGCCGACTGGCTGCAGAGGACACATTCCTGGGTGGGAACGGGAGTGCAGGCGAGCGTCGCCAGCAGCGCGAGCGAGAATGACAGGTAAGGGCGCATCGGAACCTCCCGAAACTGCGCCTTCCCCATTCTATCGAACCGGCCCCTCCTTCACCAGTAGGATGGCCGCCACGAGCTCAGGTTGAGGTGCCTCCGTGGCCGTCTCGAGCGGCGGAAGGGCTTCGTGCCAGTCGAGCAGGGTCTGGGCGGTCAGGGGAGCACGTTGCGAGACGAGCGCTTCGAGCGAATGCGCCTCCCCCGCCGTCTGACCCCCGGTCAGCCGGGAGACGACGGCGTCAAGCTGCGCCAACCGCTCGTGGCGCCCGCTGCGGGCCGCCCGCCGGGCGGCGGCGAGGGCCAGAGGCACGAGCCGGCGACCGACGTGGTCCCGGTCGGCGGTGCGCCAGCGGGCCATTGCGATCGCCTGATGCCGGACGCGCAGCAGCGGCATGGCCGCCCGGACGGCGGCGGCCACAGCCGCTCGGTCGAGCGGTCGCGGCGTTGCGTGGCAAGCCTGTTCCAGCAAGGCGGTGGCCCGCGCCGGGTCGGCAGCGGCGCTGCCGCCCTCGACCACGATCGCCTCGACATCCGCTCCGAGGCGGAGCATCAGCACGCAAGCGTCAGCGTCGGCGTCGACGGCCGCTGCCGCTCCGGGCGCGGCGATCATCCCTTCCCCCACCGCCATCCGCTGGAGACGGTCGCACCAGTCGAGCGGCGCTTCGTCCTCCACCGGGCCCGAGACCCGCTCTATCTGCGCGGCGCCGGCGTCGAGTTGCGCAGTGACCTTCAGCGCGAGGCGATGCTCCAGCGTGAGGGCATGAGCCAGCGGGTCCGGCGGCAGGAAGGCGATCGTGTGGATGCGATGATGCGGCGAAGCGAGGCGGTCAATGCGCCCGACGCGTTGCGCCACGCGGGCGGGGCTCCATGGGAGATCGTAGTGGATGACTCGCTCGGCGTCCTGGAGATCGAGTCCCTCGCTCAGGAGGTCGGTCGCGATCAGCACATCGACGACGCAGGCGGCCGCCGGTGGCGGGGCCCGCTGCGCGTGGGGAGCGAACGCCGCGACCACTTCGTGTCGCGGGACCCGATCGCCGGCCAGCCATCCGGAGCGTCCGGTGACGGCGCCCACTCGCAGGTTCCTCATCAGGCGGCGACGGAGGTGATGGACGGTGGGCGCCGCCGTGGTGAAGACGATCGTCTTGCAGGGTCGTTCGGCGAGCAGCCGCTCGAGCGCATCCGCCTTGGGGTCGGGGCCGAGGCGGGGGCCGAGTCGTGTAAACAGCGAGCGAAGCGCCGGGAGATCGCCGCCTCCGTCGAGCGGCGCGTGGCTCTCGTCGAGCAGCAGGGGGAGAAAGGCGAGCTGGAGGCACGCCTCCTCTCCGGGAGGAAACAAGCGCCGGAATTCGCGGGCCCCGAGCCGGCGGCGCGCGCGTGCGGCCTCGTGCGTCAATTCGCAGAACGCCTCGTAGCGGCGGAGGCTGTGAGTCAGGGCCGGGACGCTCGACGCGAACTGTCGCAGCAGGGTGAGCCGGACGAGCGCTGCCGCACCGCCGGGCGGCCGCAGCTGTCGCAGCGCCTCCGCGATGGGGCCGACGTGTTGTGGTGCGATGGTCCCCGCACGGATCAGGCCGGCGGTCCCGCGGACAGGAAACGGCGATCCCTCCCAGGCCCGTTCGACGCGCCGGCGCGAACGCGCCACCACGAGGCGCGCGAGAGCCGGCAGGGCGAGCGGGGCGGACGCAGCAGACCGCGCAGCGCCGGCGAGCGAGGGTACTCCCAAGCCGACCAGGGCGTCGTCCCGCAGGAACAGGCGCAGCAGGTGCACCAGATCGGCGAAACGGTTGTGCACCGGGGTGGCGGTCACGAGCAGCACGCGGGCCCACACAGCGAGCCGAGCCAGCGCGCGATATCGCAGCGTGCCCGGCTCGCGGAAGCGGTGCGCCTCGTCGACGATCAGGACCGGCGTGACCTCCCGCACGGTGCGGCCGGTCGTACCGTCTGGCTGTGACCGGCTGAGACTCTCGTGCGTGAGGAGGCGACCGGTGACGTCGAGTCGATCCATGAGCCCCCGCCACTGCGGCACCAGCACCGCCGGCACGACGAGCGTGAGCGGCGCGCCCAGGGACTTGGCCACGGCCAACGCGACGTACGACTTCCCGAGTCCCACCGCATCGGCGAGCACGGCTCCACCGAAGCGGCCCAGGATGGCGATCAGCCGCTCGTGTGCCGGGACCTGGTGTGGCTTGAGCCACGCCGGCACCGGCGTGGCACATGGTGGCAGGTCGAGCAGTGCGAGCGCCGCAGCCCGGCATGCCGCACTCGGGGTCACCTCCGGTCCGGCCGTGACGAGCAGCGCGAGCGGCTCGTCGAGCGGCTGGAGCGATTCAGCGAGAATGAGGGGCGAGGGCGCCCAGCGCACGGCGATCGGTTTCATCGAGCCGGTACAATTCCGCGACGAGCGCGTCGGCCGGCTCACGGCGCCGGCCGTGCTCGGCCAACGTCCGCCACAGCCCGGCATCGGCGTCCGGCAGCGGGAGTCGACCCACGACACGCGCGTTGAAGCGGTGGAATCCACCGCGTGCCGGATCGGCCGCGAGCCGTGCCAGTGCGGTGCACCAGCGCGTGTTCAGCAGGGCAGCCAGTGCATGGGCGTCTTCATCCGCAGCCACCGCGATGCCGTACACGGTATTGAGCGGCACGACCTCCGGCGGCGCCACGGCCGCGCCCAGCTCGCGGGCCAGGTCCGCCCACAACACGCGGTGCGACGCGACGGCCAGGCGCGTGCGAAACAGTTGCCACAGCGGGCCGGCGCGGAAGTCCACCCGGCGCCGCAGTCGCTCCGCGTGTGGCGCCAGTCGCTCGGCCAAGGCCCGCGGCAGCCGCTCCAGTGGCCGACCGTGAGAATCGTGGGTCCAGAGCACGTAGACGCGGGGGTTCACATGCCAGCGGGCGACGTCGCGGCCCCGGACCGCGGGTCGCGCGCCTTCGACCGGCTCGTCGGCGAGGAACAGCGCATCGGCGCCCGTCTTGACGCCGAGCTGGGGCGACCACCGTTCCGCCAGCAGGCGATGCTCTCGCGTCAGGCGCCTGGCGACCCGACCTGCGTCCGGGACCAGAACCCAGGGGCCGGGTGCCTGCAACAGCAGCTGCGGGATGTGATCGCACTTTGAGCATGGATCCAGAGTCCGCTCGCAGGCGGCGCCCGGCTCCGGATCGCGCCGGGCGGCGACCAAGGCCATCGGGTAGACCGCGGCACCGAACGAGGCGGCCACCGCCTCGTCCAAAGGCGCGACACGCTCCAGCCGCGTTTCGGTCGCCAGTCGCCGGCGCAGACCTTCGGCATATCCAGCCGTGGCGAGCTTGGCGGGGGCCAGGAGCGCGACGACCCCCCCCGGCGCCAGCAACTCCAGCGCACGCTCACAGAAGGCCACGGAGAGATCGGGTACATGGGCGAAGGGACCCTCGCCCGGGCGCCAGGTGGAGTACCGTTGCGAGAGCACTTCGCGAACCCGTGCGGGCAGCCGCTCGCCACGCACCCAGGGCGGATTGCCGAGCACGACGTCGAACCCGCCGGCCGCGATCAAATCGCCGAAGTGCGCTTCGATGCTGAAGAACGGCGTGCCGCCCTCGCGCGTGACCCGTCTCCGGGCGGAGCGCAGCTCGGCGCGCGCGGCCCGCAGGCGGCGCAGCCGGGTTCGCTGGGTCGCGTCGAGCCGGGTACGGCGGCCGAACAGGTCTGTGGAGCGGGCCAGTCCCAGCAGCTCACGGATCGAGTGCTCCAACGCGGCGAGGGCCCGGTCGTACAGTCGTTCCGACAGCGCGCTCTCGCAGCGCGCCAGCTCCTGCGCGGCGACGCGCTTGGCCTTTCCGGAAAGCGAGAACAGGGCCCGTCGACTCTGGGCGAGCCGGGCGGTGGAGTGAGAAACGCCGGTCAACGGGCGCGTGTCGGCGAGGGACACGGCGACGGTGTAGGGGTCGAGGAGTGCGTCGCCGCAACGCAGATGGCCGTCGAGATTCGGCAGCGGCGTTACCGCCGAGATATCGGTCGTCGTGTCCCCCGCGACGAGCGCCAGCCACAACCGCAGCTCGGCCAGCCGGACGGCGGTGGGCGAGAGGTCGACGCCGTAGAGGGAACGCGCGATGATTTCACGCCGCAGCGCGGGAGTGTCTGGCTCGCCGGCTACCGCTCGCAGGCGGGCGATCTCCTCGAGCGCGCCGAGCAGGAACGCTCCCGACCCGGCGGCAGGATCGAGCAGCGTCAGCCGCCGGAGATCGGGCGGGTCCGCCGGTGGTATCCCGCCATACACCCAGCGTTCGGCGCCGGCGCGGGACACGCCCGTGCGGTGCACCAGCGTTGCCGCGAGTGCCGCGCGCACGACCTCGCGCACCAACGCGGCAGGCGTGTAGTAGCTGCCGCTCGCACGCCGTTCGGCGGGCTCCATGACCCCCTCGAACACGCGCCCGAGCATGTCGGGAGCGACGCGGGCATCCGCATCGCTCTCGCGCACTGAGAAATGAAAGCGCTCGAACACCTCGTCGAAGGCGTCGCGCCAGTCGGCGTTGCGCCACGCCGCCGATCCGTGACGGCGCTCCAGCGCGGTGGGCTCAAAGAGACCGCCGTTGAGAAACGGAATCCGGCCCAGCGTCCGGACCGTCGCGGAGCGCTCGTCGGGCGCGCGGTTCAACGCGCCGAAGCAGAGGGGATCGAGTGCGGTATGGTGGAAATGACGTCCCCGCGCGACCGCCCGCTCCAGCAGTGCGGGCAGGTACCGCCGGTCGCCGTCCAGCCAACCCTTCTCCTGGACGAAGTAGAGGAACAGCACCCGGGTGAGGGTGGTGAGGGCGAGGGTGTGACGCTCGGCCCGGCTGCGCGGGGCGGTCAGCCCGGCGGCGAACCGGTCCACCAGCGATCGGAAGGAATGGAAGAACCGGGCGGTAACGGCTTCGCTGGCGAGCGCCTCACCCACCCGCAGCGCCAGGGCCAACGCCGATTCACCGGGGCGAGTGGTGAGACGTTCGAGCGTAGCGAGCGCGACGGCGGCCGGCCGCTCGAGCGTGGTGGTCAGGAGGCGTACGACGAGCGGCCTGGCCGAGGAAGCCTGCCATGCGGCGACGACCAGGCGCCGCGGCACTCCACCCAGCGCGCAGATCAGCCCGCGGTCGGCGGTGGCGGCGAGCCGCCTGGCGCCGGCACGGGCCGCCTCCTCCGGGTCATCGGCAGCGAGCGCGATGACGCGGAACGCGTCGTGCCGCGCGACCAGCGCCGCCGCGGTGATGCCGGCAGCCTCGATCGCGGCGGAGCCGAGCCAGGGCCCGGGTGGCACGGTCTCCCACGCCGCCTGATAGCCGAGCACGCGAAACAGGTCGCGAAGATCGGAGATCTGCTCGGTGCGGGTGAGAAGCTCCCGAAGCACCGCGGGCCCCTCGGTTCGAAGGGGCCCAAGATGAGGCAGGAAGGTCGACGGTTAGGTACCGGATTGCCGCGGGCGAGATCGAAAAACCGCAGCAGCAGGGAGCCGGCGCTCAGGCCTTGATGAGATGAATGCTCCCGTTCACCGTGGACAGCTTGAGATGGCGCCCGCCGTTCCCGATCGTGCCGCGCATGTGCCGCGGGCCGAACTTCCCAGTCACCGTGAGCGGGAAGTCGGTTTCCAGGTCGCCGTTCACGGTCTCCGCGCTCACCTCGGCGCTGAGATTCGCGGGCAGCGTGAGGGTGATGCCGCCGTTCACGGTGGTGAACTCGGTCTCCGACGGCCAATCGGCGCGCCCCATGGAGGCGCGGATCGATCCGTTCACCGTGCGGGCCTCGACATGGCCGGTCGCCTGCACATTGATGCTGCCGTTGACCGTGGTCACCTCGGCATCGGCGCCCACGCCCTCGGCATCGATCTCGCCGTTGACGGTCTCCCCGCTGAACACGATGCCGGCCGGGAGCTTGATCGTGAAGTCGACGGTGACGTCGTTGTTGTCGGTGGAAGAGTGCCAGCCGTCGCCTGGCTCGCAGCTGTTTTCGCGATCTGCCCGGTGTGGCGTGGGGTACACCGCGCAGATCGTAACGCCCTCGTCGGTTGGAACGACGGTGATCTTCACCTCGTCGGGGTCGGAGTGGCGGGCGGTCTTGTGCGCGCTCACGTCGATCTCGTCACCGGAGGCCGCCATCGTGCGGATGCTGCCGTTCACCCCCTTGATCTCGAGTCGCTTGCCGGCGGCGAGTCGGCCGGACCAATGGAAGTCCTGGGCGCCGACCGGAGCCGCCGCCAGCAACGTGGCGGCGAGGATCGCCGGGACCTGGAACACTGTCGCGCGCATGTCGCTCACTCCTCGTTCTGTTCGTGGATCTGTCCGGGCCGGCACAACTTGATCGAACCGTCGAACGACTCGAGCTCCACCCGGGCGCTTCCCGAGCCCAGGGTGAAGGTGAACCGATGCTTCGTTTTGCCCCCGGGGCCGAGCGTCACCGGAAAACAGGAATCGAAATCGCCGCTGAAGGTCGCGACGGAAATCGTGGCGTTGGCCCGTTCCGGGATCGACACGGACACGTCGCCGTCGTGCGAGGACAGGCGGTAGCGGCCGCCGTCGGTGATCGTCCCGTCGTACTCGATGGTGCCGTCCACCGTGGAAGCGTCCACGTCGGAGGATTCGATTCCCAGCAAGCTGATCTCCCCGTCCACGGTGTTCGCGCTGATGTCCCCGCTGCAGTCCTTCACGCTGATGCCGCCGTCCACGCTGTTGAGCTCGATGTGGCCCTTGGCCCCTTCGAGCGACACGTCTCCTTCGACGGACTTCAGCGCGACGTTCCCGCGCCCCCCTATGACGGTGACCGACCCCTCCACGGTTTCAACGGTGATCTCCGCTTCGGACCCTTCAATTCGCACCTCGGCCGACGGCGTGCCCGAAACCGAGATCGGCATCCAGGCCGGAGCGAGAATCTCGTAGTCGACCATGGCTGGTCCATGGCGCGACGACGCGCTGATGCTCACGGTCGGGCCGTCGGTGGAGATCGTCACGTAGTCACGGCTCCCGTGAGTGGCGCGCACGCGAACCGAGCTCTGACGCCAGCTCTTGACGACGACGGTGCCGCCGAAATCGCTGATGTCGAGGCGCTGCCCCTGGCGCACCGCGAACGTCGTATCGGTGTCCTGGCTCAGCAGCAATCCTGTGGCGGCGACCAGTGCGAACAACATGGTGGCTCCTTCTCTCTATGTGCGTGCGGTGGCGATGCGATTCGCCTCCCGCAGGAATTCCAGTTTGCGCCGCATGGTGTCGGCGAGGTGATGGTTCAGGTACGGGCTCTGCGGGTCGACGGCCAGCGCCCGCTTCGCCTCCGCGATCGCAGAATCGATCACCGCGAGACTGTGCTCCAGCTTGCGGACCGTAGCCGGGTTGAGCTGGCCGGTCCGCTGTCCCTCGGCCAGGGCGAGCCGCAGCTCGCCGACCTCCTGATCGGCCCCCGAATCCGCCTTGATCCACACCGCCGGCTGCACGGCGGGCAACCCGGAGAGCGGGATCGCAGCGGAGCGCGGCGTCCCGGGCGTGTTCGATGCCAGCCGGGCGACGCCGGCCGACACGGCGATGAGCGCGAGGCAGGCCGCGATGAGCTGCGGCACGGTGAAGCTGATGCGCCGTCGGGCGCGCCGGGTTGCGAGGTCGTCGGTCGAGAGGCCGATGCGCCCCGCGATCCCCGGCCAGAGGTCGCGCGCCGGCGGCCGCTCGTGCAGGGCCTGGGCTCGATCGACGACACGCCGCAGCTCGGCCAGCGTCGTGCGACACTCGTCACAGTCGGCGAGATGGGTCTCAAGCGCCGTGCGTTCGGCCGCCTCGAGGTCGCCATCCAGGTATCCGGAAAGTCGGTCCGTCCATTGGTCGCTCATCGTATCCTCCTCCTGCCTTCTACTCCTGCCTACCGATCGAGGTGCTTGCGCAGCGCCATGCGCGCATGGTGCAGCTGTGACTTCGAGGTTCCCGGGACGATACCCAGCAACTGCGCGATCTCCTCGTGGCGGTACCCCTCCACGTCGTGCAGCAGAAAAACCTGTCGGGCTCCTTCGGGCAGCCGGTTCAGCGCTTCCTCGAAATCCACTCCGTGCTCGGGTGTCTGGTGCCGTCCCGCTACTTCCTCCAGCACTTCGGCGTCGTGAAAGCGTCTGCGCTCACCACCCACCGTCTTGCGGCGACCCAGGATGACGTTCACCGCGAGGCGGTGCAGCCAGGTCCCGAAGGCCGCTTCGCCGCGGAAGGTGTGCAGCTTCTCCCAGGCGCGCACGAAGACGTCCTGGATCACATCGTCCGTGTCGGCCGAGTCCAGCATGCGCCGCACCAGTCCGTGGACCCGTGGGACGTGGCTGCGATAGAGCCGCTCGAAGGCGCGACCGTCGCCGCTCTGCGCGAGCGCTACGTCCGCTGCTTCGCCGTCCATCGCCGCCGTAGTCGCATCGCTGATCAGTGCTGGCACTCCCCGGGCCCTGGTCGGTCGTTCACGGGCTTGGATAGATATAGAAGGCCGGAAGGTTGCAGTCTGATTCGGCCCGCCGCCAGGCGGCCTTCACGCGGCCTTTAGAATCCCGACGTACATTGGGCCCCATGACACCCGCCATTGCGACCGTCGCGGGGATCGGGCTGGCGCTGGGCTTCCGGCATGCCTTCGAGCCGGACCATCTGGCCGTGGTCTCGACGCTCGCGACACGTCAGGCGTCGCCGTTCGCGGCCGCTCGGCTGGGCCTCGCCTGGGCCGTCGGACACACCGCGAGCGTGGGCGTCGTGGTGCTGGCGATCATCGTCGCGGGGATCCGCTTCCCAGCGTCGCTCTGGCCCGTCGCCGATCTCCTGGTCGGCGCCCTCCTGATCGTGCTCGGCGGCTCGGTCCTGTACCGCTACCGGCGGGGCGGCTGGCACCTGCATGCGCACAGCCACGGGACCGGTGACGGCGCGCACCTGCATCTGCACAGCCACGCCGAGAGTGCCGCGCACGGCCACGCGCATCCGCCGGCCGACGTGCGGCGCTCGCTCGCGTTCGGATTGCTGCACGGGCTGGCGGGGAGCGCGGCCATTCTGGTGCTGCTGGTGGCGGCGGCGCCCACGCGCGGCGCGCAGCTCGCCTATTTCCTGGCGTTCGGGACGGGGACGGGCGCAGGCATGCTGGGCGTGTCGCTCGCACTGGCGGGACTGGTGAAGGCCGCGTCGCGGCACGGAGCCAGCTGGGCGCGAGCGCTGCATCTCGGTGCGGCGGCGGCGAGCATCTTGGCGGGAGCGGTACTCGCGGTTACCACCGCCCGGCAGCTGCTTTACAGTTGAGGCCGCGGTTCAGCCGCGCTGTCCGAAGATCACTTCCAACCGGTAGCTCGCAAACTCCGACCATTGCTTCCGCGGTCCCCAATACGGACCGGAGATCACGCCCACGCGGATGCGGTCGCCAAGACCGTAGGATGTCGGTCCGACCCCGCCGAAGGCGGCCCCGAGCTGGACCTGCACGCCGCGGGCGACCCGCATGCCGGCTGCGACTCCGACCTGGAAGACCGGCGCGAGATCCGAGAAGCGCTTGGGGCGGTTGTAGCGGTCATCGCTGCCCAGCCCGGTGAGGGACATCGTTGTGAACGCCCCCGTGGCTCCCACACCCGCATTCAATGAGGTGCGCACGGGCCCCAGTGGGAACGTGAGCACCGGACCAGCGCTGAGCGCCAGACGGGACCCGCCGGTACTGACCAGAACCGGCACCTGAGCGGTGGTCCGGAGATCGGTGTGGTCGGCAGGCCCGAATGGGAAGGAGACGTAGCTCACCTCCAGCCGGAGTCCTAGTGGGCCGGAGTGGCGGAGCCACGTGACCGCGCCCGAGGCACCCCAGCCCGGCGACACGTAATGCGAGAGACCGCCGACGGGCTGGACATACAACGGTCCGAAAGAAGCGACCCAGGCTTGCGCGCCGAGTAGAGCGGGTGCAGCCAGGAGGGACACCGGGATGACGACGCGGACGTTGGTCAAGGGCGTCATGCGATACCCGAAGCCACCCGTGGCGGTTCCCCGACGCTCCTAGCGGCGGCGACCATAGACACGTCCCTTCCATTCGACCAGCCGCCGACCCCGCCACGCCGAGCGCAGCATGATGTACGCGACCACACTCGCCCCGAACGGGTACAGCAGGGCGTACCAGACGGGCGCCCCCTCGCGCCGGTAGACCTCGAGCCAGGTGAGCAGCGACGCCCCGATCGCGAGCAGGGTGAAGTCCCAGCGAAACGCCAGCCAGGCGAGCGGCGGTCCGATCCACGCGAGCACCGGGAGCCACATGAAGTAGGGGAGGAGGCGCCGCACCAGCGGCAGCGGCGGCATCATCAGCGGCGCGCCGAGGGCCAGGTTCTTCGACCACCCTTCCACGATCTCCCGCAGCGAGCGGTACATGCGCGTGCGCATGAATTCCTCGGCATGCAGCAGGAAGACGTCGCGCCCGCCGCGAACGTAGGCCTGCGCCAGGGCCACGTCCTCCGCCACCGTGTCCTTGACGGCGGCATGGGTGCCGATGGCCTCGTATGCTACGCGGTTGGTGAGGACGAATTGCCCGTTGGCAATCGCATTCCACACGGTGCGCGTGCGGTTGACGTGCCGCAGCTCGCCCACCCGTGCCTGCAGGGCGAAGAACACATGCGGCTGGACCAGCCGCTCCCAGAAGGACTCCATCTCCTGGCGCGGCAGGACGGACAGAAGATCGACGTGCTCGTTGCGCAGCGCCGTCACGGCGCGGGCGATGAGATCGGGGTCCTGCCAGGTGTCCGCGTCTGCGAACAGCAGGAGGTCTCCGGTCGCCGTCCTGTAGCCCTGCACGATCGCCCACGGCTTCCCGAACCATCCAGCGGGCACCTCCGCGCCGCGAATGACCCGCATCCGGCCCCGCGCCTCGGGGGACGAGGCAATCCATTCGGCGATGCCGGCCGTGCCGTCGTCCGAGCGGTCGTCCACGACGATCACTTCCAGCGGCGCATAGGACGCCTGCAGCACGGAGCGCACGCACCGCTCGATGTTCGCCGCTTCGTTACGGGCCGGGATGACGACGGAGAGGGAAGGCCCCTCCCTCAGGGGCGCGTAGTTCCACAGGCGTGGACTCCGCACGGCGTAACGTCGTGCGACGACCATCAGCACCACGAACCATGGTGCGGCGAGGAGCAGCGACGTCGTCGGAGGTATGGGCACGCTAGATTCCCCGGGAGGCGAATGTAGGGGCGGACGAGGACGAAGGAAGGCCGGTGGCGACACCCACGAAACGGAGCGCCCGGTTGACGGGCGCCGACGGCGGACCGCTGCGGGTAGACGTGCGACGAGCCGGAGACGCCGCCGGGACCGTCGTCGTCTGCCACGGGTTCAAGGGATTCAAGGACTGGGGGTTCTTCCCCGTGATCGCCGAGCGCCTCGCGCGGGCCGGGTTTGCCGTCGTGTCGTTCAACTTCTCGGGCTCTGGAGTCGGAGCGGACGAGCAGACCTTCGGCGAGCGGGAGCGATTCGGCCGCGCGACGTACACGAACCACCTGAAGGACCTCGACATCGTGCTTGACGCGCTCGCTGACGGGCGCCTGGCCTTCCGCCCCACGGCGGTCGGTCTCCTGGGACACAGCATGGGCGGGGGAATCGCGGCGCTGCGAGCTGCGGCGGATCCCACCATCACCGCGCTCGTCACCTGGGCGGCGACAGCCCGTTTCGGGCGCCTGTGGCGCCGCGACCAGATCGCCGACTGGCGGCGCACGGGCAAGCTGGACGTCACGAATCAGCGCACCGGGGAGGTCCTTCCTTTGTATGTCGACATGCTGGATGACTGGGAACGACACCAGTCAGCGCTGGACGTGACGCAGGCGGCGGCGCGCGTGCGAGCGCCCTGGCTCGTGGTGCACGGCTCGGGGGACGAGTCGGTGCCCGTGCAGGATGCCGGTGAGCTGTGCGCGCGTGCGCGCGACGCGCATATCCTGGTCGTCGAGGGCGCGGGGCACACGTTCGGCGTCGCCCATCCGTGGAGCGGCTCCACGCCCGCGTTCGACCGCGTCGCCGATGCGACCGTGGAGTGGTTCGCGCGTCACCTCCATTCTACCTCATGAGTCTGGAACGGGTGCGCCGCGCGTTGGCCGGGTACGCTGCGCGCGAGATCGAGGCCCCCGAGGCCCGGCCGGCCGCGGTCGCGCTCATTCTCATCGAGCGGGCGGGTCTCGAGGCGCTGTTCATCAAGCGGGCCGCGCGCGCGGGCGATCCATGGGCGGGCCAGGTCGCGTTCCCCGGCGGCCGCCATGAGCCGGCCGATGTCGATCTACGCGTGACGGCGATCCGCGAGACGCGCGAAGAAACCGGGGTCGATCTCAGCAGCGCCGAGTCGCTCGGTGTGCTGGACGATCTCTACCCGCGCACGCCGACGCTGCCGCCGGTGCGCGTGCGACCGTACGTCTTCGCGATGGCGGAGGGGAACGTCCCACGCGTCATCCCGAGCCACGAGGTGGATCGAGCGTTCTGGGTACCGCTGGCGCGCCTGGGCGAGCCGGGCGTGCGCCGCGAGTTGAAGCTGTTCCTCCGGGGTGAGGAGCGGACTTTTCCGGCGTACGATCTGGGCGAGGACGTGATCTGGGGGATGACGGAGCGGATTCTCACACCCTTCCTCGAGCTGATCGGATACGGGCCATAACCCGCCGTCTCCCCTCACAAATAGCCACCGACAATACCCACATTAGTTGTAAGGTATTGCCATATTAGGCGTGGCTAATGTAGCTTGTGCGCAGGGAGTTAACCAAACACCATCATGCGCTGAGGTGGTTGATGCCGGCCGGTATGACAGAGTCGGGGCTGACGCGGTCGGTCGAAGACTATCTGAAGGCCATCTTCCAGCTCTCTCATCAGGGCGGATTCGCGGCCACACGTGACATCGCGGCCGTGCTCGACCTCGCGGCGCCCTCGGTGAGCGGCATGGTGAAGCGGCTGTCGGAGATGGGGCTCATCGAGCACGTCCCCTATCGTGGTGTGCAGCTCACCAGTCAGGGACGCCGGGCCGCCCTCAGGATGATCCGGCGTCATCGTGTGCTCGAGTTGTACCTGACGCGCTACCTCGGGTACGACTGGGACAACGTTCACGGCGAAGCCGAGCGCCTCGAGCATGCAGTCTCGGACGACCTGATCGAGCGGATGGCCGCCGCCCTGGGGGACCCGCGCTACGATCCCCACGGCGATCCGATCCCCACCGCCGCAGGCGATATAGAGGAGACTGAGCTCGTCTCGGTGGCCGACGCGGAGCTCGGCGCCGAGCTCGAGCTGCGACAGGTTGGCACGCAGGACCCGGCACGGCTGCGCTACTTCGCGGAGCAGGGACTGGTGCCAGGCGTACGCGTGACCGTCACCGATCGCCAGCCCTTCGACGGTCCCACCACGCTGTTCCTCGCCTCCAGTGGGACCGCCCGGATCGTGGGGCGCGAGCTGGGCCGGCTCCTGTGGTGCGCTCCGCTGGGGCTGGTGGAAGAGCGCTGACCATGGTCAGTCCGTTCCGGCGACGCGTGCACGAGCCCGGATGGCGCCAACCGCGCCTCGCGCCCAGCCTCGCCGAGGTGTACCGGACGGTTCCGGTACGCGGCGGGAGCTGGCTACGCAAAGCGCTCGCGTTTGCCGGGCCGGGGTACCTGGTGGCCGTCGGGTACATGGATCCGGGCAACTGGGCGACCGATCTGGCCGGCGGATCGCAGTTCGGATACACGCTGCTGTCGGTCATCCTGATGTCCAACCTCATGGCGATCCTGCTGCAGGGGCTGGCCGCCAAGCTGGGCATCGTAACCGGGCGCGACCTGGCCCAGGCGTGCCGGGATCACTACTCGAAGCCGGTCAACATCGCCCTGTGGTTGTTGTGCGAGATCGCGATCGCCGCCTGCGATCTGGCCGAAGTGATCGGTTCGGCCATCGCGCTGCAGCTGCTGTTCGGCATCGCCTTGCCGTGGGGGATCGCCCTCACGGCGCTTGACGTGCTGCTGGTGCTGTACCTGCAGCACAAGGGGTTCCGGCTGCTCGAGGCGCTGGTGGTGGCACTGATCGTCACCATCGCGGGGTGCTTCCTGTTCGAGATCTTCATATCGCGGCCGGGCGCCGGGGCCGTCCTCTCCGGGTTCGTGCCCAGGCCGTCGATCCTCACCAACCCGGCTCAGCTCTACATTGCGATCGGAATCCTCGGCGCCACTGTCATGCCCCACAACCTCTACCTGCACTCCTCCATCGTGCAGACGCGGGCGTATGACGAGACCCCTGAGGGGAAGCGCACGGCCGTGGGGTTCGCCTTCTTCGACTCGACCGTCGCGCTGACGTTCGCGCTGTTCATCAACGCGGCGATCCTGATCGTCGCCGCGGCCACGTTCCACCGCAGCGGTCACACCGAAGTGGCGGAGATCCAGCAGGCCTACCAGCTGCTCACGCCCCTGCTCGGCATCGGGGGAGCGAGCGCCGTATTCGCGCTGGCGCTGCTCGCGTCGGGGCAGAACTCCACGCTCACCGGGACGCTGGCGGGACAGATCGTGATGGAAGGATTCCTGAACATCCGCATCCGCCCCTGGCTGCGGCGGCTGATCACCCGGGCGATCGCGATTGTGCCCGCGGCGCTCACGGCTATCTTTTTCGGCGAGCACGGGACGGCCCAGCTGCTCATCCTGAGCCAGGTGATCCTCAGCGTTCAACTCTCGTTCGCGGTGTTCCCTCTCGTGCGGTTCACTTCGGAGCGGGCCAAGATGGGCGAGTTCGTGAATCCCGGCTGGCTCAAGGTGACGGCGTACGGCGTGGCGTTCGTGATCGCCGCGCTGAACGGCTGGCTGCTCGTGCGCACGATTCAGGGGTGGCTCGGCTGATGTTCAAGCGGATCCTCGTCCCGCTGGAGCACACCGCCACCGACGACACCATCCTGGCCTACGTCCGACCGCTGGCGCGCGCCTCACGCGCCGCGGTCGTGCTGATCCACGTGGCCGATGGCTGGGTGGCCCGCAACATTCACCAGCTCGACCTCAGGGAATCCGAGGAAATGAAGGACGACCGCGCGTACCTGGAGCAGCTCTGTGTGCAGCTCCAGGGAGAGGGCCTGCCGTGCGAAGCGGTGTTCGCGGCCGGCGAGCCGGCGCGGGAAATCGCGGAGGCGGCGAGTCGTGAGCATTGCGACCTGATCGCCATGGCGACGCATGGCCACCGCGGTCTCAACGACGTGGTCCGGGGCAGCGTGGCGAGCGCGGTGCGACACATCACGATGGTGCCGGTACTGATGGTGCGAGCGAAACCACCGACGAAAGGCGCGTGACCAAGTCAGCTGGTTCTGTCTTCCTCCAGCGTCCGGAGCATCGCGCCGAGCCTCCGGTCCCGCGCCTCCCGCAGCTGATCGATCTTCCCCTCGTACGCCTTCTCGATCGCCATGATCAGAGCCCGTTGTTGTGCGGGGTCGAGCTTCTCCCAGGTCGCGAGGTCCTCCCACCACCGCTCGAAGCTGGTGAGCAGGTGCTGCAGGAAGATGTGGACGCCGCCGGGCCCGGCACCGAGGTGATAGGTGAGATGTGGTCCGGCCGCGGCCCAGCCGAGCGCCGGTCCGAGCGACACCGCGCGGTCGAGGTTGGCCACGTCGATCGCGCCGCTGAGCACGAGGTCGATGCACTCGCGCCAGACGGCGGCGGCGATGCGTCCGACTACGTAGCCGGGCACCGCGCGACGCAGCACGATCGGCATGCGGCCCAGGGCGAGCAGGTAGGCGCTCGCCCGCTCGATCGCCTGAGGGTCGGTTTCCGCGCCGGGCACGATCTCGACCAGCGGCAGCAGCTCGGGGGGGTTGAGGGGGTGTGCCACGAGGCAACGGCCGCGCTGCAGCACGCGGCCGAACAGGTCGTTCGGCGCGAGGCCGCTCGACGAGCTCGTGACGATCGCCTGGGGCCCGGCGACCTGCTCGATCGATTCCAGTAGCCGCTGCTTGGCGCCCAGGTCTTCGTGAATCGCTTCGATCACCCAGTCCGCGTCCCGCACGGCCTGCAGCAGGCTCTTGGCCTGTTGGAACTCCAGCAGCCCCCGCTCCACGATGCCGGAGGTGGCCCGGCCGAAGGCGATGAGGGCCCGGGCCCGCCGTGGAATGTCTTCCATCGCGTCTTCCACGGCACGGGTGTTCGTGTCGAAGATGCTCACGGGCCAGCCTGCCGAGGCGCACAGCGCCGCCCAGCCGCCGCCGATGGTCCCCGCGCCGATGACGGCGACCTTGCCCGGAATCGATCCGGGTTCCGCGCCCACCGTCATCTCCCGGCTCTCGCAGGCGCCAGGGTCCCGAGCACCCGGTCCACCAGCAGCCGGTAGGCGGTCTCGGGTTGTACGCCGGTGGCCATCCGCACGCGGGCGCCATTGGGGTCCACGCGGGTGCGGCCGCGCGGCTCGCCGTCCTCCAGGTCCACCACGACCCGCAACGGTTCGAAACTGAGCGTGCCGGGAGCGAGCAGCTCCGCGATCGGCAGCACGTCGTTGATCACGCACCCGTCCAGCTTCTCCTGCTGGCGGTGAAAGTCCAGATAGAACCGCAGCGCGGCGTGGAGCCACCGCTCCAGCTGGTCGTCGCTCCGCCCCAGCCGGTCGATTTCGTGGCCCGCGAGGAGGAGCTTGCGCGTCACGTCGAGGCCCACGAGCTCGGTCGGCAGCTCGGCGCGCAGGACTTCCGCGAGCGCCTCGGGATCGCACCAGGCGTTGAACTCGGAGTACCGGGTTGTATTCCCGGCCGCTCGCAGATTGCCGATCATCGCGATGTGGCGTTTGACCGTACGACGGACGAGAGACGCGTCGCGCCGCAGCGCCAGCGCGAGCCCCGTCACCGGGCCGAGCGTCACGAGGGTTACCGGCTCCACCTGGTCGGCCAGCAGGCGGTCGAGCGGTTTCACGAAATCGAGGATGACGCCGGCCGGCGGCACCTGAGCGTCACCCAGGCCGGTGGCGCCGTGGGTTTCGAGGGCCACCGCGAGGGCCCGCTTCAGCGGCCGGCGGGCGCTCACCGCCAGCGTGAGACGCCGGCCCACGCGGCGCAGGATCTCGACGCAATTGCGGAACGCCTGCTCGACCGTCGTATTGCCGTAGGTGACCGCGATGCCCCGCACGTCCAGTTCGGGCGAGCGCAGGGCGAGGAGCAGTGCGAGCGTGTCGTCGATGCCGGGATCGGTATCGATGACGACGGGCAGTGGCGTACGAGTGCTGGGAAGTGAAGGGTCGGGCACGGCTCAAGCCTACGGGCGCCCTATCGCGTTAGCAATAGTCGGTGCCGAGGCCGTTCAGACCAGCCGCTTGGCTCGCGCGTAGAGGATCAGCTCGACCCTCGTCGCGGCGACAAGAGACTCGTCGGAATCAGTGGCAATGGCCAACTCCCGAGTCGCTGAACGTCTTGCCCGCGACGGGGACGAACCGCCACCGGTAGGCGTCCGGCAGCAACGTCAGCTTCAGGACGCCCCAGGTGTCGCCGTTGCGGACTTCGCTGTTCGGCTCCGGTGAACCGAAGGAATAGCGCTCGGCGCCGCCCGTCCCCACGACGAACTCCCGGATGCCGCGCTCCGGGTCGACGCGCCCGTCGGGTGCCTGCGGAGCGAATCGCTCGTAATCGTGATCGTGGCCACCGAGCACGACCTCGGCCCCGAAATCATACAGGGCTTGCCACAGTGGCTGGGTGCTCGGGTCATCGCCGTGCCCGGTGCTTGAGCTGAACCGGGGCTGATGCCAGTAAGCGAGCACGCACTTGGCTTGGGTAGCCGCCAGGTCGGCGCGCAACCATCGCTCCTGGGCAGAACCGGCTCGCATGCGGATGTTGCTGTTGAGCGAGATCACGTGCCAGGCGCCAAGGTCGTAACTGTAGTAGCCCAGGCCCGGCTCGCCGGCTTGCGCGCCGAAATAGTCGTAGTAGGGCGCGCCGGCGCTCGTGCGGTAGTCGTGGTTGCCGGGCGAGGGGCGCGTGCGCGCGCGTTGCCGGCCCCAGCCGGGTCCATAGCAGCGCGCAAACTGCGAAGCCGTTCCACTGCTGTAGGCGTTGTCGCCCGTGGTGAAGACCGTGCCGGGGATACTGTCGAGCAGCCGCGCCGTCTGCTCGTCGCCGTCCGAATCGCAGTCCGCGATGTCGCCCGCGCCCACCAGGATCACCGTGTCCCGGCTGAGCGGAGCGGCTGCGGCAACGACTGGCGCGGCGGATGCCCGTGGTTCGGGCGCTTTGCAGGCTGGCACGAGGAGGACGGTGATCAGGATGGCACGTCGCATACGCAACCCTACCGAACCCGTATCTCCCGGGCAATCGTCTCGCGCAGCCGCCTGAATTCCTCCGCCCCGCCGAATCCGTAGTAGCGCTCCACCACCCGGCCCCGCCGGTCCAGCAGCACCGAATAGGGCAAGCCCCGGTAATGGTAGCGCTGTTTCATCCGGCCACCGCCGGCCAGCACGGTAAACGGCGGGTGGAACTCCCGGATGAAGGCGAGCATGCTGCCCCGGTCCACGTCGTCCGAGATCGCCACGATCGCGAAATCCTTCGGATCCAGCGCTCCGTCCAGCGCGATCATGTGGGGGAATTCCTCGCGGCACGGATCGCACCAGGAAGCCCAGAAGTCGACCAGTGTCACCTTCCCGGCGAACCGGGCCAGGGTCACGGTGTCTCCCAGGGTGTCGGGCAGGGCAAACGTGGGGGCGAACGGCTGCCGCGAGTCCGTCGCGGCGAGAGCGGTGGGCGCGAGGAGGGCGGCGTCGAAGGTGGTAATCCGGCCTGCGGCGTTCACGGCGACGGCCGTCTCGCCCGCGCCGAGCCGGCGCGAGGCCACGATCGCACCACTCGCGGTGTCGAGCACGTCCACGCGCAGCCGCGTCGCGGCGGAGTCGTCGGCGCCGAGCGCGTACAGCCGCCCATCGGGACCGAGGGCCAGCGCTACGTTCACGAGCGCGTCCGCGATCCGCAGCTCGCGACCCTGCGCGGGCAGATAGACCGGGTCTGACTCGGACGAGCGCAGTCGCCGAGTGGTGGTCCAGGAGCGCTCGCCGCTGGCACCGTACTTGACGATCTCGTCGCGCACCAGCGGCGCGTAGTAGACGGCGCCGCCCGAATCGACGGCCAGCGCGCCGGCGTTCGTGATCTGCGTGAGGAACGGAGTCGCGGGCACGTGGATCGTGGCGAGCCCCTCGAGTGGGCGCCCCAGGGTGTCCAGTGTCCGGAGCAGCGGCGCGTCCGGCGGCTCCGCCGTCAGCGACGGGACGCGGTAGGGAGAACGGGCGGCGACGATGCGGCTGCCCGCCGCCGAGTATATGGCGACCGGAAAGGGGCTCGGCCACTCGCGAATCAGCGCACCCGCCCCCGACGTGTCGAGCAGCACGCCCTCGCCGGTTTCCTCGCTGACGAGGAGATGGTTCCCCAACGCCGCCACCGCCATGGGCATGGCGAGGGCGGGCCCGGCCAGCGTCTTCACGGGGCGCAGACGATCGTCGAACGCGATGATGCGGGCGTGGTCAGGATCGGGAGCCCACGAGCGGCCGCCCAGGACGGCGGCGGGTGAGCGGTTGTAGAAGAGGAGGGTGAGGCCGCCGGGGGAGGACGCCGTGGGACGGCAAGCGGTCGCCGCCCACACACACAGGGCGGCGCCCACCCCCAGCGCGCGACGCATGCGGTTCAGCTCGCCGCTTCGACCGTCTCGATCTCGATCGTGTGCAGGCCGCTCACCGAGCGGTGGGTGCCGGTCACCTTGACCTTGCCCTCGATGAACTGCATGAGACGGGGGTTCTGCGGATCGCCCGGCTTCGCGCTGACCGGCATGTAGATCGTGCCGTCGCTCGAAAGGATCGCCAGCGCGACGCCCTTGTTGGCGCACGCGGTCGCACAGGCCTTGTGCGCGGCACCCTGCAGTTGATGCGTCGTGTAACAGTTCACGTCGATCACCTGACCGGTGAGCGTGACCTTGTTCCCCGCGTTGGCCTGTGCAGCCGCCTGAGCCGACAGCGGCAGGGCGAGCAGCCCGAGCACGGCGGCCGAGGCCAGGATGCGCTTCAGCATGGATCATTCCTCCGTATTGAAGTGGACCAGGGGATTGCCCCGGACGGGACACTCCCTTGTACGTACGCCGGCGCCCACAGTTCCGGATTGCGGTATATTGGGCGCCCATGTCCTCGACCCCGGCCTACCGGCATCTGATCGACGCGTTCGGCGAGGGGTGGGAGCAGGCCGACGTGGACCGCATTTGCTCCGTGTTCACGCCCGACGCCGTTTTCGTGGAGACCCCGTTCAGCCAGAAGGACGTCGGGCAGGCGGCCATTCGCGCCTACTGGCAGGACCTCCCCCTCACCCAGGCCGAAGTGTCATTCCGCTCGGGCGAGATCTTCGAGGTCGGTCCCTGGTTCGCGACCGAGTTCCGCTGCACGTTCCGCCGCCGCCGCAGCGGCGAATGGGTGGACGCGCGGGGAGCCATCTTCTGCGAGACCAAGGACGGCAAGATCAGCGAGATGAGGATGTACTGGCACCGCTACGCCGGCGGTAAGGAAGAGCCGAAAGCCTAGCTGGGCCCGTTCCGCCGCACGTAGTCGAGCGCCCATTCGAGCAGTTCCGGATTCCGCATCCCCATTCGCAGCGCCGCGTTCACCGCGTCCTCCTCGGCGAAACCCTGATCGAGCATCAGGAATGGAATGACGGAGGCCCCCACGCGGTTCCCGCTGGCACAGTGGTAGAACATCTTCCGCTTTCCGACGTTGGCGCGCAGCACCTCGCGAATCTGCGACAGGGTCGCATCCTCGCCGCGTGTATGACCCATGGGGACGCACAGATATTCGAGCCCCGCGGCGGCGGCGTCCTCCGGCTCGGAGAGCGGCCGCGGCTCCATCGGGTCTCGCGAGTCCAGCACCAACTCGCAGCCCGCTTGTTTCAGGGCCGTCAGGTGCCGGGCGAGGGGTTGCCCGCCGGTGACGAGCCCGGGAATCGGCTCGCTCGCGTTGGGGACCCCGGAGATGGCGTCGAGCAGCTCGCTCATGCGCGTACCGGAAAAGGAATTAGGTTGCACCAATTATGACCGCTGTCCGACCGTCGTGGAAGGCGGCTGCCCTGCTCGCGGCGGCCACTTCCACCGTCTTCCACCGTCCTCCACCGACCTCCACCAACCTCCAGTCCAGGGAAATCCTCCTCGCGACGACTACGTCGACGCGCGACGCAGGGTTGCTCGATTCCCTGCTGCCGCTGTTCGAGCGGGAGACGGGCTATCAGGTGAAGGTGATCGCCGTGGGCAGCGGACAGGCGCTTGCGCTCGGGCGGCGCGGCGACGCAGATGTCGTATTGTCGCACGCGCCCGACGCGGAACGTGTCCTCGTCGATTCAGGTTACCTGCTGCGGCGCCGGCTGGTGATGCACAACGACTTCCTCATCGTGGGTCCCGCGACCGATCCGGCAGGGCTGCGCGGACTGACCGACGCCGTGGCCGCGCTGCGGCGCGTCGCCGCGGCACGGGCGCTGTTTGTGTCGCGCGGCGACCGTTCCGGCACGAACCTGCTGGAACTGAAGCTGTGGAACCTGGCCGCGATCGAGCTTCCGCATCCCGCCGCCGCGGAGCAGGGCGGCGGCTGGTATCTGGACGCGGGACAGGGAATGGCGGCCACGCTGCAGATGGCCGACGAGAAACGCGCTTACACGATCACCGACCGCGCGACCTATCTCGCCTGGCGCGACCGCGTACAGCTCGTCCCGCTGGCCGAGGGCGATCCCGTGCTCTACAATGTGTATCATGTAATGGAAGTGAATCCCCGCAACGCGCCGCGCGTGAATGCGGTGGGCGCGCGCGCGCTGGCCGACTGGCTCGTCGCCCCCGCGACGCAGCGACTGATCGGCGCGTTCGGCATGTCCAGGTTCGGGCAGAGCCTCTTCGTGCCCGACGCGGGCAAGACGGACCGGTGGTGAGCGATCCATCATCCGAAGCTCATGACCCACTCGGGCTGACCGGGTAGCTTCGCTCACCTCACGGCCCCGAATCAGGATACTC
>DATGDE010000111.1:0-8148 GCA_035311125.1 Gemmatimonadales bacterium | reverse complement strand
ACTCGGGCTGCCGGCGCATTTCGTCGACATCCTCCTCGTTCAGACGTTCATCTCGTTCCTGCTGTACTTTGCGCCCACGCCGGGCGCTTCGGGCCTGGCCGAAGTGCTGTCGGCCGCCGTGATGTCGATCTACGTGCCGCGGGAATTGCTGGCGAGCTACACCGTGATCTGGCGTTTCATCAACAGTTACGCGACGGTGGCGTTCGGGTCACTGCTCTTCTGGCGCTGGCTGCGCGCGGGACTCGTGGGGCGGGAGCTCGAGGCGGAGGTCACGTAACCCACGTCGGCTTGCCCGGTTACACCGCCGGGCGTAGCTTTCCGAGCCTCGGCCAGCGCCCCTGGAGACGCCGTTCATGTCCATGCTCGAGCTTGGCGGCAAGCGGTTCACTATCCCACTGGGAGAGGTCGCCTTGGGGAGCGATCCGTCGTGCGCCATCTCGCTCACGGGACCGGGCCTGCTGAGCAGGCATGCGCTGCTGCAGGGGCAGCCGGACGGGCAGGTGGTCATCCGGAAGGCGAAGCCCGAAGCCGAGGTGATGATCAACGGGGTCCGACTGGGCGCCGAGCCGACGCCGCTGCTGCACGGGGACAAACTGCAGGTGGCCGGTCACGAGCTCACGTTCGTGGATGAACGCCGCAGCGGCAGCACGCAGTTCGTTCCCGCCATGACGGGTATGCCGGAAGGCGCGTCCTCCCCGCGCCCGGGTGCTGCGCGCACGGTGGGCACGACCGGCGGCCGGCTCGTGTCGCTCACCGATGGGCGCGAGTATGTGATCATGGCGGCGGCGCTGGTGATGGGGCGTGAAGCCGGCTGTGACGTCGTGGTGCCGGGCAAGGACGTGTCGCGCCGGCACGCCGAGATCGCACCGTCTCCCAAGGGCTACCTGTTGATCGATTCGAGCACCAATGGCGTGTTCGTCAATGACGAGCTGATTCAGGGGCAGCGCCTGCTGGCGCGCGGCGACGTGATCCGGATCGGCGAGGAGAGTTTCCGCTTCTACGCGGAAGCAGCGCCCGCCGCGGCCCCGGCGGCCCCGGCTGCTGCGGCCTCGCCCGCGACGAGCGCTCCAGCCCCGAGCGCGGGGGCGCGCCTCCAGAACACATCATTCGGCATGCCGGCCACGCCACGATCCACTCCGGCCGTCGCGGCGCCCACCGGCCCCGCAGGGGGCGGAGGGCCGGCGCCGCTCGCGAACTTCCTGGTGCGCAGCGGTGGGCTGAAAGGCACCCGGCTGATGGTCAGGACCCCGATCGCCAATATCGGGCGCGCCGACTACAACGACCTGGTGCTCCCCGATGAGTCCGTGTCGACGGCGCACGCCAAACTGCAACGTCGCGAGGGCGTGTGGGTGCTGGTGGATTTGGGCTCGACGAACGGCACGTACGTTGACGGAGAGCGGATCGCCAGCGATACGCCGATCGCCCCCGGGACGTTGATCCGGTTCGGCGACGTGCAGCTGGTGTTCGAGCCGACGGACGACGCGATGGGGGTGGCCAAGGGAGGCGGGACGAAGGTGCTCGAGTCGCTCAAGGTGCCGCCGCCCGCGGCCCGGCCGGCCAAGGCCGCTTCCCCCGCTCCCGCACCGGCCAGGAAACCCGCGAAGCCGGCCACCCCCGCGAAACGTCCCGGGCCTCCGGTGGCCCAGGCTCCGCAGAAGGGCAAAGGCTGCGGGTCGAGCGCAGCCGTCGTCATGCTGGCTACCACCGTGCTGGTCTACTGGATCCTGGTGTAACGGCCCAGCGTGCACATTACCTGCGCAGGACGGTCCGACGTCGGCATCATCCGGTCGGGGAACGAGGACAGCTACCTCATGGTCCCGGACCGGGGCATTTTCGTCGTGGCGGACGGCATGGGGGGGCATGCCGCAGGAGAAGTGGCGAGCGAAATGGCGGTCCGCCACATCGCGCGGGAGCTGGGCTCCTTGCGGGGACTCGGCGACAAGGAAGTCGCCGATCGCATGCAGCAGGCGATCCGCGCGGCCAATGCCGCCATTTTCCAGCGGACCCTGACGGAGCACGACAAGCGCGGGATGGGGACGACCGTCACCTCGCTGGTACTGTACGGCACGCGCTTCCTGATCGGGCAGGTGGGTGACAGCCGGGCTTACCTGCTGCGGGACGGCAAGCTGACGCAGGTCACCAAGGACCACTCCTACGTGCAGGAGCAGGTGGACGCCGGGTACCTCACGGCGGAGCAGGCCCGCACGCATCCCTACAGCAACGTGATCACGCGGTGCGTCGGCGCGAACAGCGACGTGACGCCGGACGTGTACGTGGGCTCCGTGAAGGCGAAGGATCTGTTCCTGCTGGCCTCGGATGGGCTCACGGGGATGCTCGAGGATCCCGAGCTGCACGAGATCATCGGCCGCGAAGCGGAGATGCCGCAGGAGCAGGTGGACCGGCTGATCAACGAGGCCAACCGTCACGGCGGCCTCGACAACATCACGGCGATTCTGGTCCGGATCGACTCGGTGGAGTACCCCGAGGACGAGGAGACGACCCAGGCGACCGAGGCCGCGCGGAAGCGCTGAGCAGCCCCCGCTCGTTGGCGAGCCGCGCCGTCACCTCCTCGCGCGGCAGCCGGACCAGCTCGATGATGTCGGATTCCCGCAGTCGTGCCGCCTGCAGCGTGAACACCCGCAGGCGCCGCGCCGAGCGGTACAGCTCCGCGGCCACCCGCGGCAGTCCCAAGTGGATCTCGGTGCCGTCGCGGGTCGGTTGTCCGGCCGCAGCGTCGCGTCGGACGAAGGGCAGCTCGACGGCCAGCATCTGCTCCTTCGCGGGGAAATCGAGAAACAGCTCGCCGGGCGGCAGCCCCGTTTCCTCCGCCAGCCGGTCTTCCACCTGCTCGGTCAGGTCGGGGTCGGTGGCCGGCCAGTCGGCCACGTCACCGGGAAGGTCGGTCGCGGGCAGGTCCAGGGCCCGCTTGGCGAGGCGACGCTCGCGCAGACGCCGCGCCAGCCCTGTCGGATCATCGCGGTCCAGGTCGTGGATGAGCCCGTCGTCGGTTGCCACGGCGACGTCGCCGGGCCGGACGCGGCCATCCCGGATGGCGGTCCGCACGAGCCGCTTGAACATCGTCGTCGCGCTGCGCACCGCATGGTGCCAGTAGACGTTGCGGTACATCTGATACTTCGCGAACAGCAGCGATTCGAGCGCCGCGAGGCCCTTCTCGTGCAGCGCGAGCGACAGGCGGCCGCCCGGGCCGGGCGCGAGGGTCAGCGAGGAGAGCAGCCGCTCGACGTCGATCACCCCATAGGGCACGCCGCACATCCAGGCGTCGCGCGACAGGTAATCGAGCTTGTCCACGTCCACGGCGCCGGACACGAGGCCGGCGAGCGGTTCCTTGCTCTGCCCGCGGATCAGGGTCAGCAGCTTGTGCGGAGCGATATGCCAG
This sequence comes from Gemmatimonadales bacterium, assembly GCA_035311125.1. Lineage (GTDB taxonomy): Bacteria > Gemmatimonadota > Gemmatimonadetes > Gemmatimonadales > GWC2-71-9 > DASTHG01. The sequence goes on along the minus strand of DATGDE010000111.1, from coordinate 4,751 downwards.
CGCGCCAGCGGCCCGGCGACCTCGGGCTGCGCCAGATGGATCTCGGCCAGCGTTTCGTGATTGGGGAGACCCGCTTCCTCGAGCGCGTGGGAGAACGGATAGTGACCGACGTCGTGGAGCAGGGCGGCGAGCCGCAACAACCGGGCGTCGCCCGCGTCGACCGCCTGCCCACTTTCCTCGAGCAGCGCGATGGCGCGTCGCGCCAGGTGGTAGGCGCCCAGCGCGTGCTCGAGTCGTGTGTGGGTCGCACCGGGGTAGACGAGAAACGCGTGCCCCAGCTGCCGGACGTAGCGGAGGCGCTGGATGGCGGGAGTGTCGAGCAGCTCGAGGGCCTCGGGCTCGAGCCGGATGTTGTTCCAGAGCGGATCGCGGACGACTTCGAGCCGCGTCACACCCGTGGGCCCGGAGGCCCGGCTTCACGCACCGCCGCGTGCACGTGCTCCTCGAACTGGCTGAAGTTCTTGCGGAACAGGTCCGCCAGCCGCGTCGCCTGGGCATCATAGGCGGCGGCATCCACCCAGGTGCGCCGCGGCAGGAGCAGGTCCGCGGGGACGCCGGGCACCTCGGTCGGGACGTCGAGGCCGAAGGCGGGCTCACGCACCGTCGCCGTGCGGTCCAGCTTCCCGCCGAGCACCGCGCGGGCGATCGCCCGCGTGTGAGCGAGGCGGATGCGCTGTCCCGTGCCGAAGCCGCCGCCGGTCCATCCGGTGTTGACCAGCCAGCACTGGACGCCGTGCCGGGCGATCTTCTCGCCCAGCATCGTGGCGTACACGTTGGGGTGACGAGGGAGGAACGGCGCGCCGAAGCAGGCGGAGAAGGTCTCCTTCGGCTCGGTGACCCCGCGCTCGGTCCCCGCGACCTTGGCGGTATAGCCCGAGAGGAAGTGGTACATCGCCTGCGCCGGCGTGAGGCGGGCGATGGGCGGCATGACCCCGAACGCGTCGCAGGTGAGGAACACGATGTGCGACGGGTGGCCTCCGAGGCCCCCCGCCACATGGTTCGGGATGAAATGGATCGGATAGGAGGCGCGCGTGTTCTCGGTGATCGCCGCGGAGTCCAGGTCCAGCATCCGGGTGACGGGGTCCACGACGACGTTCTCGAGCACCGTACCGAAGCGCTGCGTCGTGGCGTAGATCTCCGGCTCGCCGTCGGCGGAGAGGCGGATCACCTTCGCATAACAGCCGCCCTCGAAATTGAAGACGCCCGACTCGCTCCACCCGTGCTCGTCGTCACCGATCAGCCCGCGCGCCGGGTCGGCGGAGAGCGTGGTCTTTCCGGTGCCGGAGAGTCCGAAGAACAGCGCGACGTCGCCCGCCTCCCCGACGTTCGCCGAGCAATGCATCGGCAGGACACCCTGCGCCGGCAGCAGGAAGTTGAGAACGGTGAAGATGCTCTTCTTCATCTCACCGGCGTAGCGGGTGCCGCCGATCAACACGATGCGCCGGGCGAAGTGGATCACGATGAAGGTGCCCGATTTCGTGCCGTGGGCCGTCGGGTCGGCCTGGAGCTCGGGCGCGTGCAGCACGTGCCAGGCCGGCTTGAATGCGGCGAGATCGGCGTCCGTGGGTCGCAGGAACATGTTGTAGACGAACAGCGTGTGCCACGCGTTGGGCGAGAGGAACCGGACCGGAATGCGGTAAGCGGGATCGGCCCCGGCGTACAGGTCGCGCGCGAACATTTCCTGACCGTTCAGGTGGCGCATGGCTTCGGCGTACAGCCGGTCGAACGATTCAGGCTCGAGCGGCTGGTTCACCTTGCCCCACCACACGTGGTCGGCGGCGGAGGGCTCCCGCACGACGAACTTGTCGCCTGGGCTGCGGCCGGTGTGGGGACTGGTGACGGCGCAGAACGGGCCCGATTCGGCCAGCACGCCCTCGCCACGACGCACGGCGTGCTCGTACAGCGCGGCGGGGCCGAGATTCCAGTACACCGCCCGTTCGGGGGCGAAGCCCAGCAGCGTCGCGCCCGAGCTGCGGGCGCCGCTGCCGGCGGGCGATGGCGCGATTGTCTGCATGAGGAGTCCTTTGGTCCTTTTAGTGCGTGGGCCGCGCGTGGCGGCGATGTTCCAGGGCGTCCAGAGCGGCGAGCACCGCCAGATTGACGATATCGCTCACCTCCGCACCTCTTTGCAAGACGTGTACCGGCTGGGCCATACCGACCAGCATCGGGCCGATGGCCTCGGCGCCGCCCAACCGGGTGAGCAGCTTGTAGGCGATGTTCGCGGCGTCGAGGTTGGGGAATATCAACACGTTCGCGGCGGTGCGCAGCCGGGAGAAGGGGTAGGTCTTGGTGAGGATACGCTCCACCACCGCCGTATCGGCCTGCATCTCCCCATCCACCTGGAGCTCGGGCTCGCGCTCGTGCAGCAGCTGGACCGCGCGCCGGACCTTTTCCACGGTGGGGTGCTTCACCGACCCGAAATTGGAGCACGAGAGCAGCCCCACGCGCGGCTCGATGCCGAGGCGCCAGACGAACCGCGCCGTCGCCGAGGCGATCTCGGCCAGCGTCTCGGCGTCGGGGTCGATGTTCACGGTGCAGTCGGCGAAGAACAGCGTCTGCTGCTGGAACACCAGCATGTAGATGCCGCTGGTGTGACGCCGGCCGGACTCGACGCCGATCACTTCGAGCGCCGGACGGATCGCCTCGGCGTAGTGCATGTCCGCGCCGGCGACGAACGCATCGGCCAACCCCTGACGCAGCATCAGCAACCCGTAGTACATGGGGTCCGCGATGCGGGCTCGGGCCTCGCGCAGCGTGATGCCGCGGCGCTGCCGGCGCCGCCACAACTCCTGCGCCATCGCCTCCGCGTTCACCGCGCGCCGCGGGTCCACCAGGTCGATGTCCTCGAGCGTCACGCCCGCATCGTCGGCCTGGCGCCGCATCGCGTCCACGTCCCCGAGTAGGATCGGGCGCGCGGCGCCGTCGTCGGCCAGCACACGCGCCGCGCGCAGCACGCGCGCGTCCTCCCCCTCCGGGAAGACGATACGCTGCGGGTCGTGTTGCACGCGTAGCGACAGGCCGCGCATCACCCCGCGCGCCCGCCCGAGGCGGGCGTCCAGCTCCGTGCGGTACTCCTCGACGTCGATCACGCGGCCGGCGACCCCGGAGCCGACGGCGGCCCAGGCCACCGCCGGGGCGACCCACAGGAGCACGCGGGGATCGAACGGCTTGGGAATCAGGTAATCGGGACCGAACCGCAGCCGCTCCAGTCCGTAAGCGCGCATCACCGACTCCGGCACTTCTTCCTTGGCGAGGGCCGCCAGCGCCCGCGTCGCCGCCATCTCCATTTCGGCGTTGATCTTTTTGGCCCGCACATCGAGCGCGCCGCGGAAAATGAAGGGGAAGCCGAGGACGTTGTTCACCTGGTTGGGAAAATCCGAGCGCCCCGTCGCCACGATCGCGTCGGGACGCGTGCGGCGCACTTCGTCCGGCATGATCTCCGGTGTAGGGTTCGCCAGCGCGAAGACGATGGGACGCTCCGCCATGTCCCGGATCATGTCGCCGCTGACGATGCCCCCCACCGAGAGCCCGACGAACACGTCCGCGCCGCGGAACAGCTCGGCCAGCGTCCGCGCGCGGAGCGTCCGCGCGAAGCGGCGCTGGTAGGGATTCAGATCGGTCCGGCCGTCGTGCACCGGCCCGTTCACGTCGCACAACGTGATGTGCTCGCGCCGCACGCCGAGGCGCACGTAGTGCTCCGCGGTGGCGAGCGCGGCCGCACCGGCGCCGGCGAACACCACCTGGACATCGGCTGCGTCCTTCTCGACCAGCTCCAGGGCGTTCGTGAGCGCGGCGCCGGTGATGATCGCCGTGCCGTGCTGGTCGTCGTGGAATACGGGGATGGACAGCGTCTCCCGCAGCCGCTCTTCAACGTAGAAGCAGTCCGGGGAGCGCACATCCTCGAGATTGATGCCGCCGACGGTGGGCTCGAGCAGCTGGCAAAAGCGGATGAGGTCCTCGGGGTCGGTCGAGCCGACCTCCAGATCGAACACGTCGATGTCGGCGAATGCCTTGAAGAGGATCCCCTTGCCCTCCATCACCGGCTTCGACGCGAGCGCCCCGATGTTGCCCAGGCCGAGCACCGCGGTGCCGTTCGATACCACGGCCACGAGGTTGCCCCGCGCCGTGTACAAGTAGGCGTCCTCGGCGCGCTTGGCGATCTCGAGGCACGGCTCCGCCACTCCCGGCGTGTAGGCGAGCGACAGGTCGCGCTGGTTCTTGAAGGGCTTGGTTGGCGAGACCTGGATCTTCCCAGGGCGGCCCTGGGAGTGGTAGTCGAGGGCCTCCTGGCGGCGGCTGGACATCGAGTCCCAGAAGTCCTTTCCAGGGAAGGACTTATGCTAGGCGACCGGGGCGGGGGTGTCAAGCCGAAGAGTCGTATTCCCAGGCGGGAGTGAGACTTACGGCGACTGCCAGCCGCTTGCTAGGCGCGTCAGGGCTGGGGCGGTGGCGGGCCGAGGGTAGCCGCCGTGTGATACAGCACCTGCACCGTGCGGCGGTCGATGGCGCCAGGCTCGCTCACACGCGGCGGCGAGCGCATGACCGAGAGCGTGTCCGGCGCCTCCTGAAACAGCCCCAGGGAATGCCCGAGCTCGTGCACGGTCGTTCGGCGGACGCACGCCTCCACCTGCCCGGGAGTGAACACCGTTCCCGTGAGAATGACGATCTCGGTCTCGAAGGGTCCTGCGAACGCTTTCCCGGTCGTGTCCAGCGCGCCCTGCGTGACGCCGCCGCACGCCGCGACGGGCGGG
>DATGDE010000110.1:0-1542 GCA_035311125.1 Gemmatimonadales bacterium | reverse complement strand
CCGGCCATCCTCGCCACGCGCACCATCGAGAGCAAGCGCGACCGGCTCGCCACGATCCTCGTCGCTCCGTTCATGACGTGCGCCGCGCGGCTGCCGGTCTACGCGCTGATCATCGCGGCGTTCCTGCCGAACACTCCGCTGCTGGGGCCGGTCTTCGGGGTGCGCGCCGCGGCACTGCTCGGACTTTACGCGCTCGGGTTCGCCGCCGCGGTGGGCACGGCGCTGCTGCTCCGCTCCACGATCCTGAAGGGCGACCGCGCGCCGTTCCTGCTCGAGCTGCCTCCCTACCGCTGGCCCACGCTGCGCTCGCTCGGGGCCCGGCTGGTGGATCGCTCCCGGGCGTTTCTGACGCGCGCGGGCACGGTGATCCTGGGCGTGACCGTGGGTTTGTGGCTGCTGTGCCACCTGCCGCTCGTGAACGGGCACGCCCCCGATCTCTCCCACAGCGTGGCGGGGACCATGGGCCGCACGATCGAGCCCGCGATCCGGCCGCTCGGCTTCGACTGGAAGATCGGGGTGGGGCTCGTCACGTCGCTCGCCGCGCGCGAGGTGATCGTCGGCACGCTCGGCACGATCCACGGCATCGAGGGTGACGCCGGGTCCACCGGGCTGCAGCAGGCGCTGCGCCACGACCTCACCCCGGGGGGCGCGGTCGCGCTGCTCGTGTTCTTCGCCTTCGCGATGCAGTGCGTGTCGACGATCGCCGTGACGCGCAGGGAGACGGGAGGCTGGCGCTACCCACTGCTCCAGTTCAGCTACATGCTCACCCTCGCCTACGGCGCGGCCCTCGTGTCGAAGGTTCTGATCGGTTAGGCAGAAGGAAAACCCCGGCGCCGAATGCGGACGCCGGGGTTCTCCCGTGCCTCTCGTGCTCTGGGCTCGAGGCTAGTGCGTGATGATCTCCCCCAGCGGCCTGTAATTGGCCCAGCCCTTGTCACCGACACCATTCACGAAGGCCGTATCCGGCTGAACGTCGATTCCGGCATACGGCGACCCGGGGAAGGTCTGCGCTCCGACGTTGAACGAGTCGTAGGGGCAACCGCCGGGGCCGGTGAAGCAGACAGCGCCTTCGCCAATGGGCACTGCCCCGTAGTGCGTCGTGTTGAACGCAACAGTCCAGATCACCTCATCGGGAAGCGTGATGTTCATGGAGGTGAAGTCGAACGTGAGTACTGTGGGGATCTGGGGCTTACAGGCGCCGGCGACCGGGTTGAACCACCCGTACCTGTAATAGAAGGGGGCGGGGTCAGCGGGGTTGAGGACCGCGCACTGGGGATCCGTGGACGGCCGGTACGGGACGGTTTGCGTTTCGGTGACGGTCGCGAGCAGGGCGCCCGGGCACGGATTCCCGGCGCAAACGGCCACCGCGTAGATGTTCGCGGTGACATCATGCGTGAAGGTGGCCCCCGGGCTCGTGGAACACAAGCCGTCGAACCAGTGCCCGCTCTGACATGCCCAGCTCGAGAACAGCACTTTCAGAGAAACGAGCCGCCGCGCCGAACCCGCGAGCTGCACCTCGTCGTCGAACTCCTTCGTTCCGGT
>DATGDE010000109.1:0-10366 GCA_035311125.1 Gemmatimonadales bacterium | reverse complement strand
TGGGATCCGGTGAGCCTCGCGCTCCCGGCGGCGTTCGCGATCGACTGGGTGATCGGGCTGCCAATCAGCGGCAAGCCGAACGTCATTCTGTTCGCCACGGGCCAGTACTCGGCGCGGGAAAACCTGCGCTACGGGCTGATCGTCTGCACGGCGGGGTACGGGTTACTGCTGCTGGCCGGTGCAACCTGGTTCCACTGGCTGGGGATCACCCCGGCGTTCTCCGCCCTCCCCTGAGGTCTTGCCGTCTGGCGTGGGAAGGTGCAGGATTTTCCCACGGGCGGTGATCCACGCCCAACCTCGTCGACCCTCCCCCAGCGAAGGTCCCCGTGAGGCAAAGGGGGGCAGACTCCCGGATCCCGTTCGCTGAACCTTTGCGTCGCCATCGGGCGTCGTCGCTGGGGGGCAGCCCGTGGCTCGACCAAAGGACCGGAACCATGACCGCCAACAAGGACTTCAAGCGCATCGTTCGCGCTCGCATGCGGAAGACGGGCACGCTAGCGGAAGTGCTCGCGCAGATGTGATGGCGCTGTGACGGTTTGGTGAGCGCGGCGACTGTCAGAGGATGGTAAGAGCCTGGCGGTCGCCGCATCAGCCCTTGCGGATGAGCGTAGGTTAGGCCCGATGCTACTCCCCGTGATCGTTGCGATGTTGCTGGCCGGCACCGGCCCTTATTCGGGCGTCGCCGGGCAGACGGAGGTGACGGTCCCGCGACTCGCGGAGGCCGGCGTCGCGGTCGATGGCAGCCTCACCGAGGGTGTGTGGGCGGAGGCGGCGCTGCTGACCGGGTTTTCCGAGTACGCGCCGGTCGACGGACGCCCCGCGGAAGATTCCACCGAGGTGCTGGTGTGGTATTCGCCGACCGCGATCTGGTTCGGCATCCGTGCGTTCGAGTCACACAGCCCGGTGCACGCGACGCTCGCGAACCGCGATCGCATCGCCAACGACGACTGGGTCGAGATCCTGCTGGACACCTTCGACGATCACCGCCAGGCGCTCGTCTTCGGCGTCAACCCGCTCGGGGTGCAATCGGACGGAACCCTGAGCGAGACCCAGGCGGGCTCGCGCGACACGGTCGACCGCTCGGCGGACTACGTCTACCAGTCGAAGGGACGCGTGACGGACTACGGCTACGAGGTCGAGATCCGCATCCCCTTCAAGAGCATCCGTTATCAGCCGCGCGACACCCAGGAATGGAGCCTGAACATCGTCCGCGCGGTGCAGCATTCGGGGCACCAGCAGACCTGGACGCCGGCGCGCCGCGCGGCCGCGTCGTTCCTCGGCCAGTCGGGTACTCTCACCGGGCTTTCCGATCTGCATCGCGATCTGGTGCTGGACGTGAATCCCGAAGTCACCGCGACCGTGAACGGGGCCCCTGGAACCGGGCAGTGGGCCTACCAGCACGTCGACCCGAACGTGGGCGGCAACGTCCGCTGGGGGATCACGAACAACCTCACGGTGAACGGCACCGTCCGCCCCGATTTTTCCCAGGTCGAGACGGATGCCAGTCAGCTCGTGTTCGACCCGCGCCAGGCGCTGTTCTTCCCGGAGAAGCGCCCGTTCTTCCTCGAGGGCCTGGAGCAATTCAGCGCGCCGAGCGGGCTCATCTACACCCGGCGGCTGGTGCAGCCCGTCGCCGCGGTGAAGCTGACCGGCAAGGTGTCGGGGTTCACGATCGGCGCCCTCTCCGGCGTCGACGACCGCGCCTACTCGGCCAGCGGCCAGGACAACCCGGTCTACAACATCCTCCGCGCGCGGCGCGACCTCGGCGGCGCCTCGACGCTGGGGCTCGTCTATACCGACAAGATCGACGGCGGCAATTACAACCGCGTCGCCGGGACCGATACCCGGATCGTATTCGGGCAGGTGTACACCGCGCGCGCCCAGATCGCCGGCAGCTTCACGCGCAGCGGCGGCCGATCGTTCGCCGCGCCGCTCTGGGCGGCCAGCCTCGACCGCACCGGCCGGGAGTTCGGATTCACCTACACCCTGGGCGGGATCGACCCCGACTTCGTCGCGGCGAGCGGGTTCATTTCCCGCGCCGGCATCGCGACCGCCAACATCGATCACCGCCTGACGCGCTACGGGCGGCGGGGCGCGGCGATCGAGAGCTGGACCGGCGACATCCTGCTATTCGGGCGGTGGCGCTACCCGAACTTCACCGCCGGCAAGATGCCCGACGACCAGCTGTTCCACATCAATTCGACGTGGGTGGTACGCGGCTGGTCGGTCTACAGCGGCGTGTTCCTCGAGACGTTCCACTACGACCCCACGCTCTATTCCGACTACGCGCTGCAACACACCGCGGGCAGCGTGATCGATACGGTGCCGTTCGTCGGAACGCCGCGCATTCCGAACCTCGACGTTCAGATCCAGGTGCAGACGCCGCAGTTCCGGAAGTTCGATGCGAACCTGCTGTTTCTGCCGGCGATTCAGGACGAGAACTTCTTCGAGTGGTCACCCGCCCGGATCATCCTCATCCAGGCCGGGCTGAACTGGCGTCCGTCGGACCGGGTGCGGGTCAGCGCGACCTACCTGCATCAGCAGTATTGGCGCAAGAGCGACGGCACCACGGTAGCGCGTGAGCTCATTCCGCGCCTGAAGGTCGAGTACCAGGCGGCGCGAGCGCTGTTTCTGCGGGTCGTCGGGCAATACGACGCGGCGTGGCAGGATTCGCTGCGCGACGACTCGCGCACCAACGACCCGATCCTGATCCGCAACCCGGCCACGGGCGTCTACGAGCGGGCGCTCGCGCAGTCCAGCAACGGCCTCCGGGTGGACTGGCTGGTGTCGTTCACGCCGTCGCCGGGGACGGTCATGTACGTCGGGTACGGCAGCAGTCTCAGCGAGCCGGACGCCTTCAAGTTCAGCGCCCTGCACCGGCTGCGGGATCAGTTCTTCGCGAAGATCACCTACCTGTTTCGCGCGTGACGCTCCGCAGCACCGGCTCCAGCACCTTCCATACGTTTGCCGCCACGATGCGCTCGCCCTCCGCGGTCGGATGGATGCCGTCGGCCTGGTTCAGGTCGGCGTGCCCCGCGACGCCCTCGAGCAGGAACGGAATCAGCGCAGCCCGATTGACGCGGGCCAGATCCACGAACAGGTCGCGGAACTCGCGCGTGTAGCGGGCGCCGAGGTTCGGCGGGGCGGCCATCCCGGCGACGACGAGGCGCACGCCGGGAAACCGCGCCCGGGTGCGGTCGATGATCGCCTGGAGATCCCGTTTCGCGGCGCCGAGGTCCTGTCCGCGCAGCGCATTGTTGGCGCCCAACTCGAGCAGCAGGACGGCCACCTGTTGCGGTTGCCCCAGGAGCCAATCGATGCGGCGCAACCCGGCGGCAGAGGTCTCGCCACTCACGCCGGCGTTCACCACGCGGAAGGCGAGTCCCGCCGAATCGACCCGGCGCTGCAGCAGCGCCGGGTAGGATTCTTCGGCCGCGAGGCCGAGCCCGGCCGTGAGGCTCGTCCCGAAACACAGGACGACCGGACGCGCGTCGGCCGGCGGCGGCACGACTGCCGTGCTGTCCGCCGCTGGCGGGGACGCGTCGCGGCCGGGACCGGGGCCGCAGGCGGCGAGACCAGCCAGGGCCGCGTTCAGTATTATTCGCCGCATGATGATCGAAACCGTCGACCTGGAACAGACCTATGAGAGCGGCGGCCGGCCGCTCGCGGTGCTGCGGCAAGTTAACCTCGCCATCGCGGCGGGAGAGTTCGTGGCGATCATGGGGCCGTCGGGCAGCGGCAAGACGACGCTGCTCGGCCTGCTCGCCGGCCTCGACCGTCCCGCACGTGGCACCATCCGCCTGGACGGCGACGATCTGGGCGCCTTGTCCGAGGATGCCCGCGCCCGGCTGCGGGTCGAGAAGGTTGGCTTCGTGTTTCAGACCTTCCAGCTCATGCCCACGCTGACCGCGCTGGAAAACGTGCTCGTGCCGATCGAGCTGCGCGGCGGGGCCGCGGGGAACGGTCGCGCGGCTGAGGCGCGCGCGCGCCAACTGCTCGAGCGGGTGGGTCTCGGCGACCGGATGGATCACTATCCCGCCCAGCTCTCCGGTGGCGAACAGCAGCGCGTGGGCCTCGCCCGTGCCTTCGCCGCCCAGCCCCGCGTGCTGCTGGCCGACGAGCCCACGGGAAGCCTCGACGCCGAGACCGGTCGCGCGGTGATCGACCTGCTGGTCGAGCTGAACCGCGACGCGGGAACGACGCTCGTCCTGGTCACGCACGACCCGGCGCTGGCGGCCCGGGCGCGCCGGGTGATCCGGCTCCACGCCGGCACGATCGTCGCCGACAGCCGCACGGAGCCCGCGTGAGACCGCCGTTCGCGCTCGTCATGGCATGGCGCGAGAGCCGCGGGAGCCGGCGGCGGCTCGCGCTCTACCTCAGTGCCGTCAGCCTCGGGGTGGCCGCGCTGGTGGCGATCAACTCGTTCCGCGCCGACGTCACGGCCTCCGTGCACGCGCAGGCGCGCACGATTCTCGGTGCCGACCTGGAGCTGCGGTCCCGTACGCCATTCCCCGATTCGGTCGAGACGGTGTTCGATTCGCTGCGCCGGTCCGGCGTGCCCCTGGCCCGTGTGACGAGCTTCGCCTCGATGGTGCTGGCCTATCGCAGCGGCCGCACGCGGCTGGTCGAGGTTCGCGCTGTGACCGGTGGTTTTCCTTTCTACGGAGCGATCGCCACCGATCCACCCGGGCAATGGGCGGCCTTCCGCGACCGGCACGCGGTGCTCGTGGATCCCGCGGTGCTGGTGTACCTCGAGGCAGCGCGAGGCGATACGCTGCAAATCGGCGACGCGCGGTTCGTCATCGCCGGCGTCGTCACCGACGCGCCGGGAGACGTCGCGTTGTGGTCGGCGATCGGCCCGCGCGTGTTCCTCCCCGCCCAGTACCTGGGCGAAACCCATCTGCTGCAGTTCGGCAGCCTGGCGCAGTACCGCGCGTACTTCCGGATGCCCGACGCCCTGGTCCAGCCCTTCCTCAACCATCACAACAAGCTGTTCCAGCGCAATCTGATCGGCAGCGAAACCGTGTCCGAGCAGGAAGAGGATCTCACCCGGGCGCTGGGTCGGCTGGCCCGCTATCTCGGCCTCGTCGGGCTGATCGCGTTGCTGCTCGGCGGACTCGGGGTGGGCAGCACCGTGAACGTGTTCGTCCGGGACAAACTCGACGGCGCCGCGCTGTTGCGCTGTCTCGGCGCCACGCAGCGCACCGTGCTCGCCGTCTACCTGCTGCAGGCGGTGGCGCTGGGCGTGGTAGGCGCGGGCGCGGGGGTGCTCCTCGGCGTCCTGGTGCAGGCCCTGCTCCCCGCCGTGCTGGGCGGCTTCCTGCCGCTCGATGTGGCGGTGAGGCTGCAGTGGTCCACCATGCTCATCGGGCTCGGCATCGGGGCGGGGACCGCGTGCCTGTTCGCGCTGCTGCCCCTGCTGCAGCTGAAGGACGTGAGCCCGTTGCGAGTGTTGCGACGCGAGCTGGATGCCGGGGCCGGGCCCCGGCCGGCGCGACGGTGGCGCCTGGCCGTGTCCAGCACGATGATCGCCGGCCTCGTAGCGCTGTCGCGCTGGCAGGCGCCGCACCCGCGCGTCGGGTACGCCTTCGCGGCAGCGGTACTCGTCACCACAGGGGCGCTCTGGCTGACGGCGAAGGGCCTCATGTGGGGAACGCGGCGCTGGTTCCCGCGGCGCGCCAGCTATGTGATTCGCCAGGGCATCGCGAACCTGTTCCGCCCCCAGAACCAGACGGTCGCCGTGATGCTCGCGATCGGTTTTGGGGTCTTCCTGATCACGACCCTGTACGTCGTGCAACGCAGCCTCGTGGCGCAGTTCGCGCTGGACGCACGCCCCGACCGGCCGAATCTGGTGTTCTTCGATGTTCAGGTGGACGAAAAGGACAGCGTCGACCGGATGCTGGCGGCGCGCGGCGTGCGGCCGCTCGACGTGACGCCGATCGTACCGGCCCGCATCGCGGACGTAAACGGCCATCCCATCGACTCCCTGCCGGATTCCCTCCGTCGCCGCAACCCCTGGGTGTTGCGGCGGGAATACCGCAACACCTACCGCGACACGCTGGTGAGCTCGGAGCGCCTGACGGCCGGGTCCTGGTGGACCGGCGCACGCCAGCCCGGCGCTCTGCCGCGAGTCTCGCTCGAAGCGGAGATCGCCTCGTCGCTGGGAATCGGCGTGGGCGACCGCATCACCTGGAACGTGCAGGGCGTGCCGGTGGAGACCCGCGTGGCGAGCATCCGGGAGGTCAGCTGGGCGCGGTTCCAGCCGAACTTCTTCGTGGTGTTCGAGCCGGGGGTGCTGGAGCGGGCCCCGCAGACCTTCGTGCTGCTCGCACGGGCCATGGACCCGACCGCACGCGCCGAGCTGCAGCGCGACGTGACGCTGGCCTTCCCTTCGGTTTCATCTCTCGATCTCACGCTGGTGCAGCGGACGCTCGACGGCGTCGTCTCCAAGGTCACGCTCGCGATCCGCTTCATGGCGCTGTTCTCGATCGGCAGCGGAGTCGTGATCCTCATCGGCGCCCTGACGGCATCGCGCCTCCAGCGTGCCCGCGAGGCGGTGCTGTTGAAGACTCTGGGCGCCAGCGCCCGACAGGTGCGCGGCATCCTCATCACGGAATACTCCGCGTGGGGCTCGCTCGCCGCGCTGACGGGCGTCGTGCTGGCGGGCGCAGGTGGGTGGGCGATCATGACGCGACTGTTCGAGCTGCCGTTCCGCCTCCCCGTGCTGCCGCTGCTCGGCGTCTGGGCGGCAGTGTGCGGGCTGGTCGTGCTGGTCGGGCTGTTCCACAGCCGCGCCGTCGTGCGCGGAACGCCGCTCGCCATGTGGCGGGCGCTGAGCGAGTGATCAGGGCAGCGGGGCCGTCAGATCGACGTTCAGAAGAGCCATGGGATCGACCGTGACGCCGCCGTAGGACGCGAACCAGTGCAGGTGCGGACCGGTCACCCGACCCGAAGCGCCGACGAGCCCGATGAGCTGCCCGGCCGAGACCGTGTCGCCCGGCGCCACCAGGACCTGGCTCAGGTGCAAGTAGGCGGTGAGCAAGCCCGCGCCATGCCCGATGAAAACGGTCGTGCCGCTGTAATAGAGGTCTCCGGCAAACGCCACGACCCCACGATTGGTCGCGACCACGGAGTCGCCGCGGCGCCCGGAGAAATCCGCACCCATATGGCGGCTGCTTAGCCGGCCGTTGAAGACTCTTCTCGTGCCGAACTCGTCAATCACGGGGCCGGGGCGGGGGAGCTGGAACTGCTCGCTCCACAACCGCGGGCCGTCATGGGCCCGTCGCTTGAGCTCGCGCACCAGCACTCGCTCGCTCTCGAGCCGCGGCGCGAGCGACTCGGGCGGCTGCACGAACCGCTGGTCGGTGCGCAAGCGCTCACTCGTCGTCCGCCGCCGGCTGACCGGCAGGCTCCGAGTCAGCGTATCGCGCACTCCGCCGGGCCGCTCGAGTACCAGACGCGCCCGGACATGCGCCCGAGCAGCCACGGGCACGCCAGCGATCGCGCGAAACCATCCGTCGATGAGCTCGAAGTGAAGCGGCTCGCCCGCGAGCTCGCCCTGCACGCCGCGCAGGCTGTCCACCACCGGTGCGCGCACTCCGATCATCACGACCGAGCCCTGCAGCGGGGCCGCTGGCCGCCACGCCACCTGTGGCGCCGGCTGTTTCTCTTGTGGCACGAGTGCGGCGAGCGAGACAGCACAGAGCATCCCCGGCGTCATGCGCGTTGATACTCCCGCAGCGCCTGAAGGTCCCTTCAATCTGACTTTCGTCTTGACTTAGCCGATCGCGGATACCGTGTTTGCCATGGAAACGGCCAGCGCAAATGCGGCACGCGAAGAGGTTACCGCCCCGCTATTCGGCCCCGGTCTGGGCGACACGCAGCGGGCCATCCTTCTTCTATTAAAGCGTCTGGGGCCGGCGACCCAGGCAGAGGTGGGCCGCCATCTCCCATACGCCGCCGCGACGCTGCGCGAGCATCTCCGGACGCTCACCGTCCACGGGTTCGTGGAGCGTCGGGGGAGCCGCCGTGGAAAACGGGGGCGCCCCGAGGTGGTGTACGCCCTCACGCGGCGCGGCGACGCGCTCTTCCCCCACGGCGAAGCGGCCGTGCTCCGAGATCTCGTGACGCACCTCGCCGATCGCGGACACGTCGCGCTGCTCGACCGATTCTTCGCCGAGCGGGTGGCGGCGCGACGCCCCGCCGCACTGGCTCGCGTGACCGGGCTCAGCGGCGCGGCTCGATTCGCCGAGGTGGCGCGCATCCTCTCGGAAGAGGGCTTCATGGCTCTGGTGGGCGGGACGCCCACCGAGCCCACCTTGCGGCTGTGCCACTGCCCCATCCGCGATCTGGTCGCCGTCACCCGGCTGCCCTGCCGCTATGAGGAGGAGCTGATCGCGGAGCTGCTCGACCGGCCGCTCGAACGCGTCGAGTACCTCCCCGAAGGCCAAGCCGCGTGCCAATACCGCGACGCGATCGCCCTTCCCCAACCTCAGCTGAGGAGCTCCAGTGATCTCCCGGTACCGTCTCCCGCTCGGCGCTCTGGCGTTGCTTGCCGCGTGCGGCAAGAGCGCCCCGCCCTCCGCCAAGACCCCGTCCATGCCGACGCTGCCGGGCATGGCGGCCGTGGCGCCGCCGACCATCACCGGTAACGACCCCCGCGCCGCGCTGCTCCTGCAGAAAGGCTGCCCCAACTGCCATTCCATCACGGCGGTCGGCGTGAAGTCGAGCAGTGACGTCGGCCCCGATCTGTCGCTGGCCTACGAGGACGTGCAGAACCGGTTCGGCGTGAAGCTCGAAGAGTTTTTCCCCAATCCCACGGGCACGATGCAGATGGTGCTGAGCCAGCTCATCAAGCTGACGCCCCAGGAACGGGATTCCATCGTCCATATCCTCAATCAGCTGCACGAGGAGCAGGAAGAACACGACAAGCAGGACCACCACTAGCCGTGAGGAGCACCACCATGACGCATCGCCTACTCCTGCTCGCCGGGCTCGCGACCCTCGTCGCGTGCACCCCCTCGCGCGCCCCGCAGTCCGGCCAGGGCGGCCAGCTCGCCGACGCCCGCGCGGCCGCACAGCGGACCTACGTCGCACCCGGTCAGCTGGACGAGTACTACCTGTTCTACAGCGGCGGCCACTCGGGCAATGTGTTCGTCGCCGGCGTGCCGTCCATGCGGCACATCATGACGATCCCGGTCTTCACCCCCTACCCCGGCACCGGCTACGGCTTCGACGAGGAGTCAAAGCAGATGCTCGGCGCGTATACCTGGGGCGACGTCCATCACCCCGCGCTTTCCAAGACCAAAGGCGATTACGACGGTCGCTGGCTGTTCGTCAACGACAACGCCAACAACCGGGTGGCCCGGATCGACCTGCGCGACTTCAAGACCAAGCAGATTCTGGGCCCCATCCCGAACTCGAGCGGCAATCACGGCTCGGCATTCGTCACGGAGAATTCCGAGTACGCGATGGTGGCGAGCAGGTTCTCCATCCCCGTTCCGGTCGGGACCTACGCGCCGATCACCGAGTATGCCGCGAAGTACCACGGCGTGGTCAGCGGCATCAAGATCGACAGCGCGACGGGCACGATGAGCGTGGCGTGGCAGATCCTGACGCCCCCGTTCGACTGGGACCTCGCCTCGACCGGACGAGACGCCTCGCATGACTGGGCGGTCTGGACGTCGTACAACACCGAGCAGGCCACCGGCCGGCTGGAGGTGACCGCCAGCCAGCGGGACCGTGACTACATGGTGTTCGTCAACTGGAAGCGTGCCGCCGAGGCTGCCGCGGCCGGCAAGGGCAAGATGCTCGGCGGTGTGCGCGTGCTCGACCCGGCCGACATCCCGGGCGGGATCTATCTCGTGCCCTGCGCCAAGAGTCCCCACGGTGCGGACTTCTCGCCCGACGGCCGCTACGTCGTCTGCAACGGCAAGCTGGCGCCCTACGTGACCGTGTTCGACTTCGCCAAGTTCCAGCAGGCCGCGGCGCAGAACGACACCGTGGGCAACGAGAGCGGCATCCCGGTGCTGCGCTTCGAGGACGTGCGGGTCGCCGAGGTGCCGGTGGGACTCGGGCCCCTGCACACGCAGTTCGACGACCAGGGCTACGCCTATACCTCCCTGTACGTCGAGTCGGCGATCGCCAAATGGAAAGTCGGGCCGTTCGACGGGCACGACTCCGCGCTCGTGGTGGCGAAGATCCCGGTGCACTACGCCGTGGGGCATCTCGTGGTGGCGGGCGGCGACATGCGCCATCCCTACGGGAAGTACCTCGTCTCGATGAACAAGATGTCGAAGGGACAGCACCTGAATGTCGGGCCGTCCGAGCCGGAATCGAGCGAGCTGATCGACATCACGGGAACCGG
>DATGDE010000108.1:0-31299 GCA_035311125.1 Gemmatimonadales bacterium | reverse complement strand
GCGCCAGCTGCTCGGCAGCATTTTGCAGCCGCGCCGCTTCCTTGGCGGAGAGCGCCTCCGTCGCCTTCTGCTGGGCCGTCTTGCCGCTGCGTCGCATGGGCAGGGAGGATGCGTTTACCGACGCTCGAACGCAAGCACGGCCGAGAAACCGGGGGCTCCGCGCATCCGTAGTTCCATCATCCCGTCCGCGGAGACTTCGTGCTGCTCCCCATCGTCACCCTCGCGCTGCTGCAGGGCGTGCCTGGCCATCGCTACACCTTCCGCATGACTCCCGATCATGGCGACTCCGTCGTCGCCACCGTGCGTGAGGATGGCCGGAACGCCCGCATCGACTTCGACGCCCGCCGCCAGCGCGACGACGAGTACCTGCTGGTGCGCGACCGGCAACTCATCGTGGTCCACCCGGACGCTGGTGAGTACTCGGTCGTGGAGGATTCGACCTTCGAGCGCATCGCCGGCGTCGGGCTGCAGGCTGCCTCGGACGTGGGCGTCGTCCGGTTCCGGGTGCACGACGCGCAACTTGTTCCGGAGCGTCTTGGCCCGGGCGGTGACGTCGCCGGGCTCCCCACCCAGCACGTCCGCCTCACCGAGGAGTTCACGGTAGAGGTGCGGGCCTTCGGCATGCGCGGCGACGCGGTTCGCATGCGCGTGGTCACTGATTACTGGGTGACTCGAGAGCCGTTATTAGTGCACAACCCGCTGGTCGAGATGCTGTCCCGACTCGGGTCGGTGCTGGGCCAGGCGGATCCCGTGTTCGTCCAGCGTCAGACCGCGGCGCGTCGAGCGCTGCTCGCGGGCACGCCGCTCAGGATCGTCGTGACCACTCAGGAGACGGCCGGTGACGAGCACGACCGCGGCCCCGAGGTGCAAACCATCGAAATCTCCGATCTCACCCGTACCCAGGTCGATCCCGCGATCTTCCGGATTCCCGAGGGCTTCTCCCGGCACGAGGGCGAGTTCTCCTGGCGCTTCTGAGCAGCCGCGGTGGGTGATTAGCATTGGGCCGTGGATATCGCCCTGGTCACCTACCGGGAGCTACCGGACCTGCATCCCGACGACCACCCGCTGCGCGACGCGCTGCAGGCGCTCGACGCGCGGGTACGCGCCGTATCCTGGGACGAGCTGGATGTGGACTGGGCGGGGTTCGACGCGGTCGTCATCCGCTCCTGCTGGGACTACTACCTCCGGATCGCGGAATTCCGTCGCTGGCTCGACGACGTCGAGCGAACGGGCGCGCAGCTGTGGAATCCTGCCGGCGTCGTCCGCTGGAACTTCGACAAGACCTATCTCAAGGACCTCGCTGGCAATGGCGTCCTGCTTCCCGGCACGGAGTGGCTCGCGCCCGGGCCGGACGGGCCGGATCTCGCTGGTGTTCTCGAAGTGCGCGGCTGGGAACAGGCGGTCGTGAAGCCACGCGTCTCGGCATCGGGGCATGAGACCTGGTTCACCGATCGTCGCCACGCCGCGCGGGACCAACCCCGGCTGGCGCAGCTCCTTGCCAACGGAGGGGTCCTGGTCCAGGAGTTCGTACCCGAGGTGATGTCCGCCGGGGAACTGTCCCTCGTATACGTGGCGGGACAGTTCAGCCATGCCGTCCGCAAGCGCGCCGCGGCCGGCGAGTTCCGCGTGCAGGAGCGCTTCGGCGGGTGGACCGAGCCCGCCACTGCCGGGACCGCGGCGCTCGAGGCCGGGGCCCGGACGCTCGGCCGAGTTCCCGGTCCCTGGCTCTACGCCCGGGTGGATGGTGTGGAGCGTGCGGTGGACGGCACGTTTCTCGTGATGGAGCTGGAAGTATTCGAACCGACGCTCTTTCTCCAGCACTCGCCGCAGGCGGCGCGGCGCCTGGCCCGCGCGATCGTCTCCCGCACTTGACGGGGCTGCCGCCGTCCCACATATGGGGGCGCACGTGTGACCACCCTTGTAGGAGGAGGCGGCATGGAGCAGCGGATCGGTTTTGGGAAGCGGCTCGGCGCGCTGGTGTTGGACTGCATCCTCGTGTTCATCCTGTCCTGGGCCGGCGCGGGGACCATCGGCGGCATCATCGGTGGCGCGGCGGCCACGGCTGCCGGCGGGATGGTCGCGGGGGATTCCACCGCGATGGCCGCGGCGGTCATGGGCGGGATTCTGGGAGCAGTCATCGGGATGGTGATCGCGTTCGCGGCGATCGGCACCGTGTATTTCCTGGTCGAGGGCTTCACAGGCTTCACGCTGGGCAAGCTGATCCTCGGGATCCGCATCGCAAATGCGGACGGCACCGCTGCGAGCGTCCCGACGCTGATGGGGCGCTACCTGCTCAAGAACTGCAACCTCGTCCTCAGCCTGGCGGGCTTCGCGACCGGCGTGCATGCGCTCAACACGCTGGGCACCGTGGGCGGGCTCATCATCTTCGTCGGGTGCTTCTTCACCCTCGGCACCGCCAAACAGGCGTTCCACGACATGATCATGAAAACGGCGGTGTATCCGAAGGGAGCCATAAAGCCGTAGGCGTATCTCCCCCACGCATCACGCGGTCGGCTTGACCACCGGCGCGGCGGTTTCTAGCTTCCTCTCGCCCGCCCTGGTGGTGAAACTGGTAGACACGCTGTCTTGAGGGGGCAGTGCCGTAAGGCGTCCCGGTTCGAATCCGGGCCAGGGCATGCGGCCGGCGTCGAGTGGCGCCGGCCGTTTCCGTTTCTAGTTCCCCGCCCGGTAAGCGACCCTGCCGCCGACGATCGTGTACAGCACCTTCGTGCCCGGGATCCGATCCTCCGGCACGGTCATGAGGTCGCGATCGAGCACCGTGATGTCCGCCAGCCTACCGGGGGCGAGCGAACCCAGCCGGTCTTCCTGGAACATCGCGTACGCGGCAGCGCGCGTGTAGGACGCGAGCGCTTCCGCGCGCGTCATCTTCTGGTCCGGATAGAACAGGGAGCCATCCTTGAGCCGGCGCGTGACGGAGCAGTACACGTTCGCGATCGGGTCCTCGTCCTCGACAGGAACGTCGGTCCCGTTGGCGATGACGACGCCGGTCGCGAGCAGCTTACTCCACACGTAGGCCCCGTCGGCCGCGCGACGCTCCCCCAGACGCTTCACGACGTAAGGCCCGTCCGAGCAGGCGTGGATCCCCTGCATTGAAGCGATCACTCCGAGAGCGGCGAAGCGTGGGATGTCGGCCAGCGCCAGGTGCTGGGCATGCTCGATGCGCCAGCGCCGGGTCTTGAGATCGGCGTGGGCGGCAGCCAGGGCGGCGAACACGTCGAGCGTCTCGCGATTCGCGCGGTCGCCGATCGCGTGGGCCGCCACCTGGTAGTCGTAGCGGATGGCCAGTTCGGCGATCTGCCGCAGCTGGTCGGGGGTCGTGACGGGAAAGCCGCTCGACGACGGCAGATCGGCGTAGGGATCGAGGAACCACGCGCTGTGCGTGCCGAGCGCGCCGTCCATGGTGATTTCGCCGACCGCGCGGACGGTGAGGTGATCGTGGGCGAACCCCACGATGCGATGCGCGGCAAGCTGGGCGGCCAGCGTGTCGAGCGGCGCGCCTCCCACCATGGCGTAGAGCCGGATGGGCAGCTTGTCCTGCGCGGCGAGGTCCTTCAGCAGATCGAGCGTGGCGAAGGACTCGCCCTGGTCCTGGAACGTGGTGATTCCCTTGGCGAGGGCGTCCTGGGCGGCGAGGGCGATGGCCCGCTCGGCGTAGCCGCGGACCTCGCCGGGCGAGCGGCCGGCCTGCGAGGCGGCGTACGCCTGGCGCACCAGCCCCGCGGCGCGGTCGCGCAGCATGCCGATGGCGCGGCCGGCGCTGTCGCGCACGATCTCGCCTCCCGGCGGATTCTTCGTGTCGGGGCCGATCCCGGCCAGCGCGAGCGCCTTGCGGTTGGCGTACACGGCATGGCCGCTCGCATGCGTGAGCAGCACCGGGTTGTCGGGCGAAACGGCGGCGAGGTCCTCCCCGGTCGGCAGCCCCTCGACATTGGGTTGGGGCGGCTTGTCCCATTTCTCCTGGTGCCAGCCGCGGCCCAGGATCCAGGCGCCGGGCGCCGCGGTCTTCACGGCCGCCGCCACCAGCCGCACGATCTCGTCTCAGCTCGCGGCTTTGGTCAGGTCGAGCTGCATCTTGGATTCGCCCAGACCCAGGAAGTGACCGTGCGACTCGATGAACCCCGGCATCGCCATGGCGCCGCGGAGATCGATGACGCGAGTCTTGCGGCCGGCGTAGCGGCGGATCTCCGCATCCGTGCCCACCGCGACCACGGTGTCGCCGGAGACGGCGAGGGCCTGGGCCACGGGCTGTGTGGAGTCCTCCGTGACGATTCGGCCGTGCAACAACACGAGGTCGGCAGGCCGCTGCTGCGCGGCGAACGCGCCGCACGGGGCCAGCAGGGCGGCGGTGACGAGCATCATGGTGTTGGGGTGCATCGGGAGCCTCCGCATGTTCGCTGTCAGCCCAGGAGGGTGCCGTGCGGCTCGTACCCCGCTTGTCGCACGACCGCCCACCCGATGGCCGCTGCTGCGCACTGAATCACCAGATCGGTTCCATCGAAGAAACGTCCGCTGACGAAGCCCTGGGCGGTTTCCGTGACGGCCGCGAGGTAGAGCGCCGGCAGGCAGAATCCCAGGAAGCCGCTCCGCCGCAGCGGCCAGACCGCGAGCAGGGCGCCGAGCGGGAAGAACAAGAAGAACGGCTTGACGATTTCGGCCACGCTCGCCAGATCGCTCCGCCCTGCCAGTCCGACGAGCGGAATCAGTCGGTCCGGAGCGAATTGTTGACGGATGATCGCGGGGTCGGTCTCGAGCACGAACGGCCGCCACGCCCAGAATGCGATGAGCAGGGCGTACGCGATGAGCACGAGCGCGGGCCGCCCGCGGCCCCGCACCCGGCGCGAAAATCCGGGGAGCCAGATACCGCAGGCCAGTGCCCCGAGAGCGATTCCGGCGAGGTGCGCGACCGCCGCGCCAAGCACGATCGGCTGACCGATCGGACCGTGCGTCAACTCGAGCAGAATCGCCCCCAGGGCGCCCCAGGCGGCGACCTGCCGGACGGCAGACCAGCGGTCCTTGCCGGACTCGACCAGCGCCATCACGCCGAAGATGCCCAGCGGAAAGAATAGCGCGATATCGGCGAAGGGGATGTGCCACAGCGTGCTCCAATCGAGGTCCGGGGTCACCAGACGCAGGCGGTGCAGTTGGGCGCCCGTGCGGGTGGTGACGACGGCCGTCTGTTGCAGCGGCAGCATGGCCTCGGTCACGGCGGCACTCAGGTACGCGATGGCGAAGCCCGCGGCGGGGAGCCCGATGTAGGACTTCTGCCCGCGCATCGCATAGGCGATCTGTACGGCGATCGCGATCGCGGCGGCGCCCAAAGCCGCTCCCGCCGTGTTGGTCATGACGTCCAACAGACTGGCGTGCCGGTCCGGCAGGAACAGCTGGAGCCCCTCGGCCAGGATGCTCATCGCGGCGCCGGTGATCGCGGAGACGCGGATTCCCCTGGCCAGCGCGCCCGGTTGGCTCGTCGTCACCCAGAGCGCCCCCCAACCCGCGAACAGTAGCACGTTCTGCACCGCATCCACCGCGGTCGCGAACGAATACCGGAACCTGAGGGCGTTCGCCAACCCGGGGGCCAGGCCATCCACCGGGTAACTGAAGCGAAACGGGGCGAGGGTGGCGACGGCCAGCACTCCCACGTACGCCAACCGCGCCGTGAATACCCCCAACCGCGCGCCGGCTGTGGTCACGCCGCGGCGATCTTCCAGTATATGGCGTACCGCTCGTCGAACAGCGTGTGGAATGGGACGAGGGTTACGTCCTGCGCCTGTCCGGTGGTGCGGAACTCGAGTCCCCGCGACCCGGTGCGGGTGATCCAATCGGTTGGTGCGCCGCCCCGGGCCACAAATGCCGGGGCCGGGACCGGATCGCTCTTGTACTCGGGCACGGTGCGCGGCTTGGTGGGCTCGGCGCGAAGCACCTCCGTCGTCAACCCTGCCGTCCCCAGCCGTCCAGCCAGCACCAGCGGTCCGTACATCACTGCCTGGAGCGACGGGTCGTCCGGCATCGCGTGCAGGTGGAGACTCATGGGGAGCGCGACGGCGACCGTGTCGCCGTCATGCCAGGTCCGGTCGAGGACGTAGTAGCCGCCGGGGGCCGCGAAGCCGTCGAGGGTTCGTCTGTTGAGGCGCGCCGTTCCCCCCTTCGTTGCCCAGTACGGGATGCGGATGCGCAGCGCGAAGCGGACCGGGTGCCGTGCGTGCACGACGAGCGTTGTCCCCTCTTCCTCCGGGAACCGCGTTTCCTGGACCAGTCGCACGCCGCGGGCGGACCAGTCCAGCTCAGAGGCGATGAACAGATTCACGTACACGCCGGCGTCGTCCTGGAAGTAGATGCTGTCGCCCAGCTTCGAGAATGCCTCGCTCATCGTACCCGTGCAGCACCAGTAGTCCTGGAACGGCGTGCCGAAGAGCTTCCAGAGTCCGGATGCCAGGCTCACGTAGTAGAGCTTTTCGCCGTCGCGCGGATGCTGGCTGCCGAGGATGCCGTTGAACAGGGCGCGTTCGTAGAAGTCGGCGGCGGCCGGATCCGCGGTCCAGGCGAACACGTGGCGCGTGAGCTTGAGCATGTTGTAGGTGGTGCAGTCTTCCTGGGTGTAGCCGGACAGCTGCGTAGAGAGCACCCCCGGCTCGGTCTCCCAGCCTTCTCCGTTTGAGGTACCGCCGGTGCAGTAGGCGCGCTGGGTCGTAACCTCGCGCCAGAAGTACTCGGCGATGCGGCGGTAGCGAAGCTCGCCGGTCAGCTCGTAGCGCCGCGCCGCACCGATCACCTTCGGGATGTTGGTGTTGGCGTGCAGTCCCTTGAGCTCGTCCCGGCCCAGCGCGAGCGGCGCGAAGAACCGCTCGTGATCGAAGCGATGGGCCAGATCCCGCGGCCCGTCCTGTCCGGTGACGGCGGACAGGTTGTACAGCACCTCGTTCATGCCGCCGTACTCGCGCTCCAGCACGCGGGCCATCTCGTACTCGCCGAGCGGCTGAGCCCAGCGCGCCACCCAGCGCGTCATTCCCTGGAGCACGTCGAGCGCCTGCGCGCTGCCCGCCAGCGTGTGCATGTCGAGCAGGCCGGCCATGATCTTGTGCAGCGTGTAGAACGGCGCCCACACGGGCTTGCCGTCGCGCAGCCGGTCGAAGAACTCCTCCGGAAAGGCGCTCAGGTAGCCGTTCCCCACCGCATCCTGGCATTTCGCCAGCTCGGCGACGAGTTGGTCGCCCCGGGCCTTGAGGGCGGCATCGTCCTGGCTCGCCGACATCAGCGCCAGCGCCGAGAGGTAGTGGCCGGTGTAGTGACCCCGCAGCTCGTTCGCCGGCGCTTCCCATCCGCCGAGCGGCTCGGCAGTGGTGGGGAGACCGGCTGTGAGCCGGAACGTGTGAAGCAGCCGGTCCGGATCCTGCGCGAGCAGGAAGCGCCGGTTGACCTGCATGGCCTCGAGGAAGGGGCCGGGGAGGATCCGGACGGCGGACAGATCGAAGGGGCGGACCGGCGGGGCGCTGCCCTCGTCTGCAGGCAGCCGAATCCGGCCGTAGCGGTGCAGGGGCAGAGCGGCGGCCGCCGTGGCGGCGAGAAAGTCCCGGCGTCTCATGGCGCCCCCCATTCCTTGGCTCGTGCGATCACCGCGGCCATCTGATCACGGTACATCGTGAAGGTATCGTCGACCACCATCAGCGTGGGGATCAGCCCCTCCCGCCGGGTCAACGAAAGCGTCGCGGCGTCCCAGGTCCCGAACCCCGACTCGTGAACCCCGCTTGATCCGCGACCGGGAGCGGGATGGGAGAGATGCGAGAAGAAGCGCGCGAACGGCACGGCGCGCGGCGTGTGGACGTGATACAAAGGAATGAACTCGAGCAGGGCGTCGTAGAGGAACTCGCCGCACGCCACCACCTGCGGGTAGCGCGCACGCAGGTCGGCGACCAGTTTCCGCGTTCCCTCGTGCATGTCGGCCCTGGTGTTGTTCATCCATCCGCCAACGATGTCCAGGAAGTAGGCATCCACTCCGTAGCGCTCGACGACATCGGCGATGCGGCCGGTGAGCCACGCGCGCCACGAATCGACGCCAAGGTTCATGTAACTGAGCCAGCCCTCCTGGTGGCGGTCGTTGTCCCAGTCCACCCAGTTGATGTCCACCCGGTCGTCGTCCACCCTGGCAACGCTCGCGTCCGCCACGGCGCGATAGCTCGGCTGGCGGCGATTCGCCGCGTTGGCTCCAAACATCGGCATGAAGCGGAATCCCAGCTGCTTGCCTTCCTGAATCAGCCGCCGGAATCCCGCCTCGCCCCCGAGGCGGTCGGCGGCGCGGTAGGCGGGATAATCCCAGTAGTAGCGCCCGTCCCAGGCCGAGACGAACACCAGCACGCGCTCGGGTGGGATCTGCGTCGCGATCCAGCGGAGGATCTCGAGCATCCGGGGGAAGTCGTTGAAGACGTAACCCGTGTAGTGCATCCCGTGGAGCGTGACGACGAGCGCCGTGCGCCGCAGCCAGCCGGGGACATCCGCGCGCGACTCCCAGCGCGGCAGCCGGTAGGCGCGCTCGAGGTGCGCGTAATGGGACGCGACCGCACTCTCCAGGGTCGCGCCACGGCCGGCACGCCAGGCGGGGACCTGAACGCGCGGCTGGTCGAGCCATCCTTCGACCTCGTGGACCAGCTCGACGCGGTAGCCGCGGTCACCCGGCTGGAAGTAGAACCGCTTGG
Organism: Gemmatimonadales bacterium; assembly: GCA_035311125.1. GTDB lineage: Bacteria > Gemmatimonadota > Gemmatimonadetes > Gemmatimonadales > GWC2-71-9 > DASTHG01. The sequence continues at coordinate 22,591 of DATGDE010000108.1, read as the reverse complement.
TGCGCACGCGGTCGTCGAGCGTGGAGAGCGCCATGAATTGCTGCGGGTCGCCCTGCACGACGGCGAGCGGGGTCCCCATGCCCCACGCCACGTTGCCGCCGAACAGATCGCCCCCGCCGAAGGGATAGCCGAACAGGACCTCGTCGTCCCCGGGATCGAACGGCTCGCCGCCGCCGCTCGAGATCCGGCCGCGTGGCACGCCGCGCAGCACCGTGGTCACCGCCTTGATCGGCCGGTCCATCTCTGCGGTGATGTCCCACAGCACGGCGTCGCCTTCCTGGCGGAGTCGTGCGACCAGTGTCCCCGGCGCGCGCTCCTGGCCGCCCGCCCAGACGAGACCCGAGGCCGTCACCTCGAGACCGCCGGGCGTCGCCACGGCGGTCATGCGGCTCGCGTCGAGGCCGTACGCGTTCTCGCGCGAGAAGACGAGGAAGCCGAACCGCAGGCCGCCGAATTCCACCGACGGCTCGGGGAAATCGAAACTGAACTTCTGGAACGCACGGCCGCGTGGCGGGACGAACACCCCGCTCGTGGAGGAGAGCGGCAGGATTGGAGCGGGCAGGGGGAAGAAGGAAGCGGGAGGGGTGGGGACCATCGCGCCGGCGCCGGCGGCGCCGACGAGCTTCATCCAGTCACGCCGGGACAGGGGATCGAGCATCAGCCCAAAGATGCGCCCGGCGGGTGAACAGCGCGATGGGGATGCCGATCAGGAACATGTGCACCGCGATGCTGAGGACAACCCAGAGGGGATCCTTCGACCCCGCGGACGCCGCCGACAAAGGAACAACCAGGTAGTTCATGATCACGTACAACAGCGCGCCGTACGCGGCACCGTACGGCAGGGGTCGTTGCCACAGCCGGGCCCAGCGGAGCGAGACCAGGTAATACGTCAGGGACATCGTCACGGCGATGAAGCACTGCAGCACGAGTCCCAGAGCAGCGGTCCGCAGGCCGCCTGCGAAACTCGCTCGCCCGAGCAGGCCCGCCGCGACCGACTGCAGGATGCGCTGTGCCGGGACGCCGCGCTTCACCGCCCAGAAGACGATCGCGTACACGATGTCCAGCCCGCCGGCGATGATGCCGCCGGTGAGGACGAGCGTCAGCGGGCGAGATCGCGACATGGGGCCACCTGTGCCGCTGGCTTCAAGCGAAGAACCGATTCATGTCCGCCCCGGGGATGGCACGGGCGAGGCCCGAGAACGTCCCCTGCTCGGCGATCTCCCGTGCCGCTGCGAGAAACCCGGTCCAGGCCGTCCGGGCCAGCCCGCCGCCGACGCTGATGCGGCGCACCCCGAGCTGCGCCAGCTCGGCCACGGTCGCGAAATCGCTGCTCACCAGCACGTTGACCGGCTTGGGCGCGACCGCCTGCACCACCGCGGCGATGTCGCCCGTGGTCCGGATTCCCGGCGCGAAGAGGCAATCGGCGCCGGCCTCGGCGTAGGCGGTGAGCCGGCGGATTGTCTCGGCAAGATCGGGTCGGCCCGCGACGAAGCCCTCGGATCGTCCTGTGAGCAGGATTCCCGTTCCGCTCTCGTCGATGGCGCGCCGCGCCGCGCGCACCCGCTCGATGGCGAGCGTGACGTCGAACAGCGGATGCGCGGCGTCGCCGGTGGAATCCTCGATCGAGAGGCCCGCGATCCCCGTAGCCGCTGCCTTCGCGACGTTGACGGCGACGTCCCCGGGGGCGACCGCGAAGCCGCCTTCGAAATCCGCGTTGACCGGCACGGCAACCGCCTCGGCGATCGAGCGGTAGTGGGCCAGCACCTGGTCCAGCGGCACCTGGTTGTCCTGTCGGCCGAGGGACCAGGCGAATCCGGAGCTGGTGGTGGCGAGGGCGGGGAACCCGAGCTGGGAGAGCAAGACGGCGCTGCCGCGATCCCACGGATTGGGGATCACGAAGCAGCCGGATTCGTGCAACCGGCGGAAGACGCGGGTGCGGTCGGAAGGATGGGATCTGGATGCGGTGGTCATTTCGGGCGTGGGCGCAGTGGGTCGTGTGATGGTCGCCCCAATCTACAGCCTCGCGGATGTGACGCCGCCGCCGCTCGCCTTCCGGAAGACCCGCGCGCAGGGTAGCGTGTTTGTTCGACCTCAACACGCCTCCGGAGCCGCCATGTCCGCACGCCGTGCTCTGCTTTCCGCCGGTCTGGCCGCGGTCGCGGCCGTCGCTTGCGCGCTGCAACGCCAGTCAACCGTTGTGCCCCCGTCGGCGATGGACGATCACATGATGGGGATGGCGGGGCCGGATCTCGGCGCGCCTCCTGTCCTTCCGCGCGGGGAGTTGCAGGGAACGGCGGGGTTGCCGCCCAGCGCCAACGCGGCCGCGGCGCGTCTCGCCGCCAGCCCGCGGCACGCCGAGTGGGTGAAGCTCGCCTGGGCGCCGGGCTCGACCGACTCCCTGATGGCGTGGATCGTGTATCCGGCCACCGCGCGCCCGCATACGCCGGTGGTGGTGGTCGTGCACGAGATCTTTGGTCTCTCCACGTGGGTCCGCGGTCTGGCCGATCAGGTGGCGGCGGACGGGTTCATCGCGATCGCCCCCGATCTCCTCTCGCGCGTGCGTGGCGGTGCGAGCACCGACGAGCTTCCGTCCGATTCGGCCGTCAAGCTGATTCGCGGTGTCGACCCGGCGCAGCGCACTCTGGGTATCACCGCGGCCGCGCGTTTCGCCATGTCCCAGCCGTCAGCGGCCCAGCGCTATGGTGTGATCGGATTCTGCTGGGGTGGGTCGACGACCTGGATCTACGCCATCAATCAGGGCGTCGCCGGCTTCTCCGGCGGCGTCGCCTTCTACGGCCTTCCCTACATGAACGGTGCCGTGCCTGATGCCGACTCTCTGGCGAAGATCCGGGTGCCTGTGATGCTGTTGAGTGGCGCGAAGGACGCGCGCATCGGGGCCGCTATGCCGGCTGTCGACTCGATCATGCGGGCGCTGCACAAGGACTATTTCGGCAGGAACTACGACGGCGCCGTGCACGGCTTCGTCCGCGCCCAGGACGATCCCCGGGAGCCGCGCGACTCAGCGGGCGAGACGGCGAACCTCGCGGCGCTGAAGGATGCATGGCCGCGCACCACCGCGTTTCTCAGGAAGCATCTCGGTCTCGACTGAGCGCGCGCTCCTCGGTCACACGATCGAGCGCCGCGCGGATCGCGGCGATGAGCGGCGGGTGCGCCGTGTGCTCCCGGCCGTAGCCCAGGTTGAACCGGTAGTCGAAACCGGGCGGGTTGTCGCCTTGCGTGTGCTGGAGGATCGTCTCCAGCCTGTCGAGCGCCTTGGCCAGTTTCGCCTCCGGAGTGCGGGCCGCTGCATACTCGTCCCAGAGCGCCAGGATTTCGGTGCGCTGCCGCTCGGCGAGCGGCTCGACCAACGCCTCGAGATCGCGCCGCTCCTGCTGGGCCTTGGCCGCCCCGCCGGCCGCCGCCCGGCGTGCCTGCTCGGGCGCCGGGATGTCTCCGCCGATCGCCTCGCCCAGATCGTGCACCAGGCAGATCCTGAGCAATCGCGCCGCGTCGAGCTCGGGGAACTCCGGCGCCACGAGCAGCGCCATGAGCGCGAGGCGCCAGGTGTGCTCGGCGACGCTTTCGGAGTGCCCGTCTGACGTGTAGCCGCTGCGCGTTGCCGTCTTGAGTCGCTCGGCCGCACGCAGGAAGTCGAGGAATCCGGCGAGCTCCGTATCGTTCACGCGCGCACTCTCCCGGTCATCGGGTCACAGGCACCCGCTCCGGCTCATGCGCTGCCGGGCTTCCCCCGCGGTGGCCGCAGCACGACGCAGCACATGCCCGGCTGCGGCTCCAGCGCGGCCGTCAGGCCGCGCAGTCCAAGCCCCCGCACGAGGCCGGCCAGCAACGCCTCGTTCATCCCGCACATCAGCGGGCCATAGTCCCGTGCCAGGGCGTCGAAGGGACAGTTGCGCAGCCGGATCGCCCCGCCCGCGGTCACCGGCTCGTACCCGTGTTCGCGCAGTACGGTGCGGAGCTGCTGGAGCAGCGCGGTCCGGCCCGCTCGCGTTCCGGCACGCCGTCGGGCTTCCTGCCCCAGGCCGACCCCGAACTCGCGCGCCGTGTGGCGGGTCTGCGCGCGTGTCGTCGCGGGAGCGCCGGCGGCCAGGCTGCCGGCGAACAACCGAGCGGCGAGCTCGTACTCGCGCGGTGGCAGGGAGAGATCGACCTGGACGGCGGAGCGGCGGTACAGCTTGGCGGGGCGTCCGGCGCCCGGCCCGCGGCGCCGGGTGAGACGGCGGTAGGTCGCCTCGAGCAGCCCCTGGTCGACCAGCTTGTCCAGATGGAATGCCGCCAGGGCCCGGGAGACGCGCACGCCGCGGGCCGCCTGATCCCGGCTCACGTCCCCGGGATCGCGGGCAACGTAGAAGTAGAGGGCGCGCCGCACCGGGTCGGTGAGCGCGGCGATCCGCGCAATGGTGTGCTCCGCCCCCCGTGTCGGCATCCCGGCAATCTATCACCTGTGGCGGCTTGCGAAACCCCCGGCAGATCCAGTCGGCATACAACAAGCGTATACTAGTTTTAGAAATACCCGGCAGTTGCCCGACACCCGTGAAAGGAAGACGCCAATGCATCCGCTCCTGCTCGCGACCGCCCTTGCCGCCGCTCCGCCCGCCGCCCTCCGCCCGCCGGTGGCGACGGTCGCTCCGGCCGCGGCCACCGCCCCCGTCAGCCGGGCCGCGTTTCACGACGCGATGCGCCGGTTGTGGGAGGATCACATCACCTGGACCCGGCTCTATATCGTCAGCGCCGCCGCCGGACTCCCGGACGTCGACCAGGCCGCCCAGCGGTTGCTCCGCAACCAGGCCGACATCGGGGACGCGATCAAGCCGTTCTACGGCGACGCCGCGGGCGACCGGCTGACGGCCCTGCTGCGCGGGCACATCCTCACGGCCGCCCAGCTGGTGGGCGCCGCAAAGAGCGGCGATACCGCGGCCGTCCGCGGTCTTTCGGCCCAGTGGTACGCCAACGGGGACAGCATCGCGACCTTCCTCGGTGCGGCCAATCCGCGTCATTGGCCGGCCGCGACCCTGGAGTCCGCCATGCGGATGCACCTCGACCTGACCCTCAAGGAAGCCGTCGCCCGCCTGCACGGCGACTGGGCCGGCGATATCGCCGCCTATGACGAGGTGCACCGGCACATCCTCCAGATGGCCGACGTGCTGAGCGACGGCATCGTCCGGCAGTTCCCCAGCCGGTTCAACTAGGAGACCGCCCGATGTCGAGCCTCCCGCTGTCCGATCTGGGCGTCGACGCCGTAGCCGACGCCCCGCTGCGCCGGGCCGCCCGGAAGTTCCGGGCCTTCATGGAAGAGCTGGGGCTCGACACGGGCGACCCCCACCTTGCAGGGACCGAGCTGCGCGTCGCCCGCGCCTACCGCGAGTTGTTCGCCGGGCTCGCGGCCGACGCGGAGCCGGAGCTCCGCACCTTCCCGAATGTCGAGCGTTATTCCGACATGGTGAGTGTCCTGGACATCCCGTTCTACTCACTGTGCGCCCATCACTTCCTCCCGTTCTTCGGCGTGGCGCACGTCGCGTACCTTCCCGGGGAGCGGATCGTCGGGCTCTCCAAGCTGGCGCGGGTGGTAGAGTACTATGCGCGCCGGCCGCAGGTGCAGGAGCGCATGACCGAGCAGATTCTGGAGCTGCTGGACCAACGGCTGTGCCCGGCGGGAGTGATGGTGGTGGTGCAGGCGCGTCACTTCTGCATCGAGATGCGCGGCACGAACCGGCCGGGTCTGCTCACCACGACGAGCGGTGTCCGCGGCGCGTTCGCCGAGCAGCGGCGACGTCGCGAGTTCCTGGCGCTGCTCCCACGAGCGACGGCCGCCGCCGGGCGAGCCGGGAGCGACGTATGACACACTATCCCTACCTGATCGTCGGCGGCGGAATGACGGGCGACGCGGCTGCGCGTGCCATTCGAGCTGCCGATCCGTCGGCTGCCGTCGGCCTCATTTCCGGCGAGCAGCAGCCGCCCTATGCCCGGCCACCGCTCTCCAAGGGGTTGTGGAAAGGCGATCCGGAATCGGGCATCTGGCGCGGTACCGAGAGCGCGGGCGTGGAGCTGCGGCTCGGACGTCGAGTCATGGCGATCGACGCCGCCGCCCGGACCGTGACCGACGATCAGGGCGAGGCCGTCTCCTACGGGCGGCTGCTGCTGGCGACCGGGGGCTCCCCGCGCCGGCTGCCGCGCGACACGGAGCAGATCATCTACTTCCGCACCTACGATGACTACCGCCGCCTGCGCGCCCTCGCAGACGAGAGTCTGCGATTCGTGGTGCTGGGCGGCGGCTTCATCGGCAGCGAGATCGCGGCGGCGCTGCGGACGGCGGGTCGCGAGGTCGTGATGCTCGTCCCCGAGGAGGGCATCGGAGCCCGCGTGTTTCCGGCCGACCTGTCCCGCTTCCTGGTGGACTATTATCGCGAGCAGGGTGTGGAGGTGCGGACGGGCGAGGGTGTGGGGGGACTGACTCCCCGGGCCGGCAAGGTGATCCTCGAAACCACGCGCGGCCGGCAGCTCTCCGGTGATGTGATCGTCGCGGGGCTCGGCATCCGGCCCGATACCGCCCTCGCCGAGCAGGCGGGGCTGCACGTGGAGAACGGCATTGTCGTGGACGAGTTGCTGCGCTCGAGCGTGCCGGACATCTACGCCGCGGGCGACGTCGCCAACTTCTTCAACCCGGCGCTGGGCAAACGACTGCGCGTCGAGCACGAGGACAACGCCAACACCATGGGCGCCGCGGCGGGGCGCGCGATGGCGGGGCAGGGCGTCCCCTACACCCATTTGCCCTTCTTCTATTCGGACCTGTTCGCCCTCGGGTACGAGGCGGTAGGCGAGCTGGACGTCCGGCATGAAACCGTCGCGGACTGGAAGGAGCCGTTTCGCGAGGGTGTGGTCTACTATCTCGAAGCGGGGCGGGTGCGCGGTGTGTTGCTGTGGAACACGTGGGGACAGGTGGACGCCGCCCGGGCGCTCATCGCCGAGCCGGGGCCGTTTCGCGCGGAGAGCCTGAAAGGCCGGCTGCCGCGCTGACCTCAGCCGCGCCTTGCTTCCAGACACCCCCGGGCGCGCTCGAGCAGCAGGGTGCGCTCGCGGGTGTTGCGGGTGAGCGCGGCCGCGCGCTCGAACTCGGCCCGCGCCTCGGCCAGCCGGCCGAGCTTGGCCAGAAAGTCGCCGCGCACGGCCGGCAGCAGGTGGTAACCCTCGAGCGTGGGCTCGGAGGTCAGCGTATCGACGATCTCGAGCCCGGCCGCGGGACCGAAGGCCATGGCGTATGCGACGGCGCGGTTCAGCTCCACGATCGGTGAGGGCGTGAGCTGGGCCAGGGCGTCGTACAGCGCCGTGATGCGCGTCCAGTCCGTCTCCTCCGGCGTCCGGGCGCGCGCATGACACGCGGCGATCGCGGCCTGGAGCGCATAGGGACCGAGGGCGCCGCCCAGCGCTGCGGCGCGCTCGAGGGCCGCCAACCCGCGGCCCATGAGTAGCTGGTTCCAGCGCGCGCGGTCCTGATCGAGTAGCAGGATGGGCTCGCCGGCCGGCCCGATGCGGGCGTGCAGGCGCGAAGCCTGGAGCTCGAGTAGCGCGACGAGGCCGTGCACTTCGGGCTCCTGCGGCGCGAGCTCGGCGAGGATGCGGGCGAGCCGGAGGGCATCGTTGCACAGCTCCGGTCGTGCCCAGTCGTCGCCGGCGGTTGCCGAGTAGCCTTCGTTGAACACGAGGTAGATCACTTCCAGTACCGACGACAGCCGTGCCGCGCGGTCGTCTCCGCGCGGGACCTCGAAGGGGACGCGCGCCTCGCGCAGCGTCCGCTTGGCCCGGACGATCCGCTGGGCGATGGTCGCCTCCGGGACCAGGAAGGCGCGGGCGATCTCCGGCGTCGCGAGACCGCCGACCAGACGCAGGGTGAGTGCGACCCGTGCCTCGGGCGAGAGCACGGGGTGGCAGGTGGTGAACACCAGGCGGAGCAGGTCGTCGCCGATGTCGTCGTCGATCGCGCCGGCGAGATCCGTCTCGGGGCTCTCCTGCCGCGCTGCAAGCTCGGCTCCGAGCACGTCGTGTTTGCGCTCGAGCAGCTTGTCGCGGCGTAGACTGTCGATCGCGCGGTGCTTGGCCGTCGCCATGAGCCAGGCGCCCGGATTGTCCGGGACGCCCGACTCGGGCCATCGCTCGAGCGCGGCCACCAGCGCGTCCTGCGCCAGGTCTTCGGCGAGTCCGACGTCGCGCACGAGGCGGGTGAGACCAGCGATGAGTCTGGCGGACTCGATCCGCCACACCGCCTCGATGGCGCGATGCGTCTCGCTCGTCACGGGGCGAAGAACGTGATGGGCCGAACCTCGCACTCGCCTTCCCATGACGGCCAGTGCTCGCTGTGCAGCCGCATGAACGCGAGCGCGGCTTCGACCGCCTTCTCCCGGGACGCCCACTCGAGCACGGCGTAGCCTCCGACGACTTCCTTGGCCTCGGTGAAGGGACCGTCGATCACCGTCAGCCTCCCGCCCTTGCTCCGCACCCGAAAGCCGCTGGCGCTGGCGCCGAGGCCGCCGGATTGGAGCAGCGAGCCATCCTTGAGCGAGTCCGCGGTGAGCTTGGCCATGGCGTCCTGCAGCGCCTGGGGCGCGGGTCCCTGGTTCTCTGCCGCTTTCACTATCGAAAGGAATTTCATTGTTGTCGCCTCATCTCTTGACATGGAGTTCCTCGCGTGATTCCACGTACGTCTTCTAGCGGCCCCCGCCTGCCGCGCGCTGCACTTCGGGAGAGAAGTCCGACAGCTCCTGCACCTGGCGGACCTCGATGATGTCACCATCGAGCATCGGCGCGCGCCTCGCCCATTCCACGGCTTCTTCCTTCGACTTCACCTGGATCATCCAATAGCCCCCCACCAGCTCCTTCGACTCGGTGAATGGGCCGTCGGTGATCTTGGGTTTCCCAGTGGAGAAGCGGATCCGGGTTCCCTTGGCGGGCGGGTGGAGTCCGTCGAGGGAGAGCAACACGCCGGCCTGCTTCAGGGAGTCGTTGTACTTCGTCATCTTGGCGACGAGCTCGGCCGGGGGCTCGAAGTCCGCCCCGGCACTTTCGTACACCTTGGGGATCACCAGCAGCATGAATCGCATCGCGGCATCGCCTCGCGCTCTTGGGGTCGTGCCCGGAATCTCCGGGCTTCACCGTAACGTCGAACGGGGCCCCCGGAAATCGACAGCCATGCAAGTGCCCGCAGAATCATGACTTGGCGACGTAGCCCTCGAGACGGCCCAGGGTCTGCTGCAGGCCCTCGACTGCCCCGAACTGTTTCGCCGTGTGGTCGCGCTCGGCCGCCGTGTCGAACAGCATGCGAACCGTGACGGCGGTCTTGCCGTCGACGTCGGCGAAAGTGACCGTCGCGTGGAATCTCGGACCGGAGACGTGATCGTACACCAGCCGCTCCGGCGGCGTGACCTCGACGTACACGATCCTGTTCTGGTAATCGCGGCCGTCGGGCCCGTGCATGACGAAGCGCCAGACGCCGCCCGGCCGGACGTCCATCTCGTGGATCGTGGTGGTGAATCCGTTCGGACCCCACCAGTGTGCGATGTGCTCCGGTTCGGTCCACACACGGAAGACCAGCTCGCGCGGAGCATCGACCACGCGCGTGGCCGCGATTTCACGGCTGGGGGTATCGTCGGGTGAGGCTGGCATCGGTCGCCTAGCGGAGCACGCGGTAGGACAGGTGCGTCACCTGGGAAGAGGGACGCACGGTCATGATCTCGAGTGCCGGCAGGTCACGGCCCCCGTCGAACAGACGCACGCCCTCGCCCATCAGCAGCGGCGCAATATGCACGTGGAGCTCATCCACGACGCCGGCCCGAAGCGCCTGCTGAATCGTCGCGGCGCCGCCCGAAATGCGGACATCCCTGGCACCGGCGGCGGCGCGCGCCTGCGCGAGTGCGCTGGCGAAGCCGTCGGTCACGAAGTAGAAGGTGGTGCCACCCGGCCTGACCCAGGGTGCGCGGGCATGATGGGTGAGGACGAAGACGGGCGTGTGAAAGGGGGCGTTCTCGGGCCAGCCCACTTCGCCCTCGTCGAACATGCGCCGGCCCATGACGTTGGCGCCGATCCGGGCCAGTATCGCCCGGACGATGTCGTCGTCGGGGCCGGTCTCCCCGCCGGGCATCTGGAGATGCTCGCGGAAGCTCGCGAGCCCGAACAGCCACTCATGGATCCGCGTCCCGCCGTCGCCCAGGGGATTGCCCGGACGCCCGTTCGAGCCCGCGATCAGGCCGTCCAGCGACATGCCGACGTCGACGAAGATCTTGCCCATCGTCAACCCTCAACCGTTCCGCTCTTCAAGTGCTCGGCGAGCTTCTCGAAGCATTCGTTCCAGCCGCCGGCGTGCCCGTCACGGTCCTCGGCCGACGCGAAGCCTTCCTGGCGGAACACCATCTTCGTCTTGCCACGCTCGTCGGTGAAGGTCACCGTCACGATCGTTTCCTGGCCGCGCCGGCCGCTCGCGTCGTCCCAGGCGTGGGTGAAGACGAGCCGATCCGGAGCGACAATCTCGCGATACACGCCGCCGAGCCAGAGGTCCTCCCCCTCGGGGGACCGCATGCAGGATCGCCAGGCGCCGCCCGGCTCGAGGACTCCCTCGCAGTGGGTCAGGGTGAAACCATGCGGACAGGACCAGTGGACGAGGTGCCGCGGCTCGGTCCACGCCCGGAAGACGAGGCTGCGCGGCGCTTCCAGGACGCGGGTGATGACGAGCTGCGGCTGGGCGGGCGGTCGCTCTGCCTTAGTTCTTGCGGTCATGTCGCTTGCCTCGCTGTTGCAGATCACGCAGGTAGTCTTCCAGTCGATCGAAGCTCTGGTCCCAGAAGCGGCGATAGTACTCGATCCAGTCGGCCGCAGCGGCGAGCGGCCGGGCGTCGAGCCGGCAGCGCGAGACGCGGCCGTCGCGGGTGCGCCGCACCAGGCCTGCGCGCTCGAGCACGCGGAGATGTTTCGAGATGGCGGGGCGCGAGACGGCGAACGGTTCGGCCAGCTCTCCGACCGTGGAGTCCCCGGCCGCGAGCCGGGCGAGGATGGCCCGGCGGGTACCGTCGCCCAGTGCGGAGTACACGGCGTCGAGGCGCGCCATACTGGTAACCATATGGTTACCAGTATACGGCGGCCGCGTCGGCTGTCAAGGCGGGATCAGTGGCCGAGGTCCACCGTGATGGTGCGCCACTTTCCCTGACGGAAGCGCAGCACGCTCAAGCCGCAGCGGGTGATGTGCCCGCACAGGATCGCGGTCCACACATCGGCCGGGTGGAGGCCGCGGGTCGCCTGCCACCAGGCGCAGAGGCCGAGCGGCACGACGATCTGGGACACGATCGAGATGTAGAGGGGGGAGCGCGTGTCCCCCGTACCCTGGAGGCCCCCGGTGTAGGTGAGGGCGACGCTCACGAACAGGCCGGACAGGCTCAGGAAAGCGAGCAGCTGGGTCCCCACGGCGACGACGCCCGGATCGCTCATCCCGAACAAGCCAAGCAGGGAGCGAGGGATCGTGAGGAACAGGACGCCGATCGTGGCAGCGAGCGCGACGCCGATCCCCGCGGCGATGTGGACGCCGCGCACCGCGCGCTCGGGGCGGGCCGCTCCCAGGTTCTGCCCCGCGACCGTGGCGGCCGCGCCGAGCAACCCCACCGAAGTCCACGTGATGAACGAGAACAGCTCGGTGTAACCGATCGCATACGCCGCCTGCGCCTGCGCGCTCTGGGCCAGAGAGCCGATGAAGCGCAACAGCAGCACGCCGGCGACGTTCATCGCGACTCCCTGAACGCCCGTGGGCAACCCGAAGCGGAACAGCGCCCGGATGATGCTCCAATCCGGTCGCCAGTCCATGCCGCGATGCCACAGCACGGGGAGCGAGCCGGAGAACAACAGGTACACGGCGAATCCGCTCACCACAAAACCCGCCACGGTGGTGCCGAGGGCCGCACCAGCGGTGCCCAGTCGGGGCAGGGGGCCGAGCCCCGTAATCAGCGCGATGTTGCACGCCACGTTCAGCACGGTGAGCAGGATCCCCAGCCGCAGCGGGGTGCGCGGGTCTCCCGCGGCCCGCAACGCCCCTCCCACCATGAAGAAGAACAGCGTCCCGAGGCTGCCCACGAACATGATGCGCAGGAAGGGCAGGGCCTCGACGCGCACCGCCGGCGCAGCATGGACCACGCCGAGCAGCGCCGGTGCGAGCACCCAGCCCAGCGGGGCCAGCACCAGTCCCCATAGCGCGACCGCGGCCAGGAAGGCCTGATAGACGGTGCGATTGACCTTTTCGGGCTCGTTGGCCCCGGCGAAGCGCGCGACCAGCACGCCCATCCCGCTGAACACCGACATGACGAACACGATGACGACGATGTAGATCTGGATCGCTACGCCAATGGCTGCGTTTCCGGCGTACCCCACGAGATGGCCCACCAGGGCGTGGTCCACCATCCCCTGGAGACCACCGATGAGGTTCTGCAGCATCGTGGGCCAGGCGAGCATCCAGACGGCGCGGGACAGCGGTCCCTCGACGATGGAGCGATCGAGGACCTTGGCCGGACGCGAGGTGGTCATGAACCGAGTTCGGTGTCGGTGGGTCGGGAATCCGCCCGAAGATAATCGGGCGGTATATTTCCGTGGCATCCATCCCGGAACCCTGACATGTGCCGGAACATCAAGACGCTCGCCAATTTCGCACCGCCCGCGACCGATGAGGAGATTCGTGCGTCGGCGCTGCAGTTCGTGCGCAAGCTCAGCGGGACTGCGCACCCCTCGCGAGCTAACGAGGCCGCGTTCCACGCCGCCGTGGAGGAAGTCAGTGCCACCGCGCGGCGGCTGATCGACTCGCTGACGATCAATGCGCCTCCCCGCAATCGCGAAGCAGAGGCGCGGAAGGCCCGCGAACGCTCGGCGCGGCGCTTCGGGACCGCCTAGTGTACCCGACATGACCGCCACTGAACAACAGGCGATCGTGCAGCGCCTGCGCGAGCATGCGACCCTTGGCGGCGCCCCGCTGCAGGAGCTGGAATGGCTCGCCGCCAACGGGGACCTGCGACGATACGCCGCGGGCGAAATGCCCATCAGACAGGGACAACTCGCCGGTATGAACGGCCTGATGGTCGTGCTCACGGGCCACGTGGTGCTCTACGTGAATCGGGGCCGCGGCCGGCGAAAGCTCGCCGAGTGGCACGGCGGAGAGGTGAGCGGCGTGCTGCCGTATTCCCGGGTCACCGTCGCGATCGGCGACGGGGTGGCCGAGTCCGACACCGAGCTGTGGCTCGTCGACCGGGATCGTTTCCCCGAGATGATCCGTGAGTGCCCGGAGGTTACGGCGATCCTGGTCCACGTCATGCTGGATCGCGCGCGCCAGTTCACCTCGGCCGATTTGCGGGACGAGAAGCTGGTGGCGCTCGGAAAGCTCGCGGCGGGGCTGGCCCATGAGCTCAATAATCCGGCATCGGCCATGGTGCGGAGCGCGAAGGCGCTGGGCGATCTTCTGGCCCAGGGAGAGGCGGCGGCACGCGCCCTGGGCGCCCTGCGCCTGACGGACGCTCAGCTGGCCGACCTGGACGCCGTGCAGCAGACCTGCCTGGCCGCGCCGGTGCGCACCTGGGCTCCACTGGAGCGAGCGGATCGCGAGGACGCGCTGGCCGCGTGGATTGTCTCGCACGGCGCAGACGAGAGCCTCGCGGCACCGCTCGCGGAAACCGCGGTGACGATCGAGGCGCTGGAGCGGCTCGCCGCCGTCGTCCCGGCAGACGCGCTCGACGTGGCACTGCGCTGGATCGCCGGGCGCTGCGCCATTCGCAGCCTGACCGAGGGGATCGAGCGGGGAGCCGCCCGCGTATTCGACCTCATCTCGGCCGTGAAGGGGTTCACCCAGATGGACCGCTCAGTGGTAGCGCAACCGGTGGAGGTCGGCCCGGGGCTGCGCGACACGATCATCGTTCTGCGGTCCAAGGCGACGTCCAAGTCGGTCAGCCTCACGGCCGAGGTCGATCCCGCTCTGCCCGCGGTGCAGGGGATCGGCGCCGAGCTGAATCAGATCTGGGCGAACCTGGTGGACAACGCGCTCGACGCCGTCGGCGCGGGTGGACATGTGGCGGTCACGGCCCGGCGGGAAGGGGATCGGGTCGTCGTCGAGGTCGCCGACGACGGTCCCGGTATCCCGTCCGAGATCCGCGAGCGGATCTTCGAGCCGTTCTTCTCCACCAAGGACGTGGGGAAGGGAACCGGGCTCGGGCTGGATATCGTGCGGCGGACGCTGGAGCGGCACGACGGAGAGATCGAGGTGGAATCGCGCCCGGGCCGGACGGTGTTCCGGGTCAAGCTCCCGGCCCAAGGCATGCGATCCAGCGGGCGCTGGTCGCGCTCGACCTCGCGGATTCAGATCGAGGAGTAGCTCACACCGTTTCCAGGTACTTGTGAATCATCCCCACGGCGGCTGATCCCTCCCCCACCGCCGAGGCCACCCGTTTGGTCGAGCCGAGGCGGACGTCGCCGGAGGCGAAGATTCCGGGCACGCTCGTCTCGAGCAGGAACGGATCGCGGTCGAGGGTCCAACCCTTAGGACGCTTGCCGCCGCGCAGCAGGTCCGGACCGGTGATGATGAAGCCCAGATCGTCGCGCTCCACCAGGCCGGTCACCATGTCCGACAGCGGCGCCGAACCGATGAAGATGAACATGGCGGTGGCCGGGAGCGTGCTGCGCTCTCCCGTGTCGGTGCGCAACAGGTCGACCGCCTCGAGCCGGGTGGTGCCGCAGGCGCCGACGACGGTCGTGTGCGTCCTGACTTCGATGTTGTCCGCGGCCTCGATGCGGCTGATGAGGTAGGTCGACATCGACGCCAGGAGCGACTCGCCGCGTACGAGCATCGTGACCTTCCGGGCGTAGCGGGCGAAGAGCAGGGCGGCCTGGCCAGCGGAATTCGCGCCGCCGACGACGACCACATCGGCGCCGCGATGCGCGGTCGCTTCGGCGACCGCGGCGCCGTAGTACACGCCCGCCCCGGTGAGCGCGTCCGCCCCCGGCACATCGAGGCGTCGCACGATCATCCCGGTCGCGAGCAACAGGGCGTAGCACCGGAGCTCGCTGCCGTCGTCCAGGACTACGATGCGGTAGGGGTCCTCCACCCGGATCGCGGCCACGCCCCGCGGCGTCACCACCTCGGCGCCGAACCGCCGCGCCTGGATGGTGGCGCGACGGGCGAGGTCGGCTCCGGCGATGCCGCTCGGGAAGCCGAGATAGTTCTCGATTTGCGAGCTGGTGCCGGCCTGGCCGCCCGTCGCGCCCAATTCGAGCAGGATCGTCCGCAAGCCTTCGGACGCTCCGTACACGGCCGCCGCCAGACCACTCGGACCCCCGCCGACCACGATGAGGTCGTAGAACGGTTGGCGCGCCTGGGTCTGCAGGCCGATGCGCTCGGCCAGCTCGCGGCTCGTCGGTGCCGCCAACGTCGTCCCGTCAGGGAAGAACACGACGGGGAGCTGCTTGAGCCCCGGCGTGATCGTCTCGACCAGCTCGCGCGTCGCCTGGTCGGCGTCGAGATCGATCCAGCGGTACGGCGTCTGGTTGCGCGAGAGGAAGTCCTTGATCTCGTAGCTCCGCGGCGACCAGCGGGAGCCCGCGACCCGGATCCCGTCGAACGGTGCGCGGAAGGTCGCGCTCCAGTCGGCCAGCAATTCGTCCAGCACCGGATACAGGTGCTGCTCGGGTGGGTCCCACGGCTTCATCAGGTAGTGGTCCAGGCCGACGGCATTGATGCCCGTGATCGCCGCCTCCGTGTCGGCATAGGCCGTCAGCAACACCTTCCGGGCCTCGGGAAACAGCTTGCGCGCCTCGGTGAGGAACTGTGTGCCGGTCATCTGCGGCATGCGCTCGTCCACGAGAAACAACGCGACGGCGGCGTCGCGCGCCTTGAGCTGCCGCGTCGTCTCCAGCGCCTGAGGACCCGAGCTCACCGCGAGGATCCGGTAGTCGGACCGGAAGTGGCGCCGCAGGTCGCGCTCGATCGCGGCGAGCACTTCGGGGTCGTCGTCGACACTCATGATGACGGGCTTGGCCATGATGTGCTTCTTTTCGTGGTGAACGTTGGGTTGGCTCATGACAGCGACGGGCTGGTCGTCGCGACCTCTGCAGGAACCAGCGCGGCCGGCTGCTCGATCGGCAGTTTCACGGTGAAGCGGGTGAAGCCGGGGCGCGACGCGACGCGCAGCTCTCCCTGGTGTTTCTGGGTAACGATGGCGTAACTGGTAGACAGACCGAGACCGGTACCCTTGCCGGGAGCTTTGGTCGTGAAGAAGGGGTCGAAGATCCTGGGCTGGATTTCCTCGGGAATGCCCGGCCCGTTGTCTTCGATCTCGATGACGGCCCAACCCGCGTCCCGGCGAGTCCGGATGACGATCTCGCCCCTGCCACCCATCGCATCGGCCGCATTGTCGAGCAGGTTGGTCCACACCTGATTCAGCTCGCTGCCGTAGGCTTGGACCGGGGGCACGTCCGCGCCGTACTCCCGGCGAACGGTGATGCCGGCCTTCAGCTTGTTGCGCAGGATCACCAGGGTGTTGTCGAGGCCTTCGTGGATGTCGATCGTCTGGATCGGCGCTTCGCCGAGATAAGAGTAGCTCTTCAGGGCGCCGACCACCTCGGCGATTCGCGCCGAGCCCTGGCCGATCTCGTGCAGCAGGGTGTGGACCGAGAAGACGCTGGCGGCCCAGGAAAGCGCGGCGTCGAGTGCTTCCTCGTGCAGACCGGTGGCGAGCCGGGTGAGCGCGGGTTCATCGAGTCCCTGGCCGGCCAGCGACGGGGCGAGCTGCCACGGATCCTCGATGCCGCGCGCCTCGAGCCATTCCTCGACGGCTGCCTCGCGGTCGGAACGCGCGAGGACGTCCAATCCCCCAGGGTGGACCGCGCGCTCGCGGCCCTGCTGCTCGAGCGACCGCAGCAGATCTTGCCCGGCGGCGGTGAGCTGCACCGTGCCCAGGCGGAGGTGGGCCGCTTCGAGGCGGGCGAACGCATCGGTGAGCTGAGAGGCTGCGCGGCGGGTGGCGGCCGCCGGATTGTTCAGCTCGTGGGCGACGCCGGCGGCGAGCGTGCCCAGCGTGGCCAGTTTCTCCGACTGCCGGAGCATCATCTCCTGATTGAGGTAGGCCACCTCCAGCTCCCGGAGCCTGCGCCGATCCGTCACGAAGGAATGCACCACGACGAAGGCCACCGAGGAAACGGTGATGATGTTGAGGAGGAAGAAGGTGAGCACGAGCCAGGGCGGCAGGAGGTTCGCGATCACCAGGCGTGGCTCCAGCGCCGCGGCCGCGACGATCAGTGACACATACGCCACGAACCACCACACCGCCTCCCGACCGCCGCCGAACAGGAGCGCCATCAGCACCGCGATGAACGACCACAGGATCACCAGGCTGGATCCGACGAACCCTCCCAGCGCGAGCTGCAGGGCAAATGGCAGCACCAGGATCAGGAGCTGCTGCGTCTGGCGGAACAACTGATAGCGCCCCAGGCGGGACAGGACGAGGAGATCCAGGAGCGTCAGCACCGAGTACGCAACGGGGATCGCGGCGATGGTGCGCTCCCCATACGCGAAATACAGCGCGCCCCAGACCAATCCGGCAGGGATCACCAGGATGGAGGCGACCGTGAACTGGACCTTGCGGTGCCGGGCCTCCTCGTCGTCCCCCGGGGAATACGAGAGTCGTTCCAGCCATCTGAGAGACGCGATCGCCGGGTTCACCATCGCTCCAAAGTCCTCCGCAACCCTACGATTCGTCCGAGCCGTTTTCCCCGCTACATTCTTCGCCAACGCGACCTCGACGTCCGACGTCTCGAAAGGAGCGGGACATGAGCGGGATACGAGTTCTGGTCGGCACCCGGAAGGGGGCGTTCGTCCTGACGGCGGACGGAATGCGGCAGCGCTGGGACATCAGCGGCCCCCACTTCGCAGGGTGGGAAATCTACCACCTCAAGGGATCGCACGCGGATCCCGATCGGATCTATGCGTCGCAGTCTTCCAGCTGGTTCGGGCAGCAGATCCAGCGTTCCTCGGACGGCGGCAGGACGTGGGAGCCGGTGGGCAACAAGTTCGTGTACAACGGTGTTCCCGGCACCCACCAGTGGTACGACGGCACCCCGCACCCCTGGGAGTTCAAGCGTGTCTGGCATCTCGAGCCGTCGCTCACCGATCCAGAAGAGGTGTACGCCGGAGTGGAGGATGCCGCGCTGTTTCGCTCGACCGACGGGGGCCAGACCTGGGGGGAGCTCCCGGGCCTGCGGGGTCACGGATCGGGGCCTTCCTGGCAACCCGGGGCCGGCGGCATGTGCCTGCACACGATTCTGCTGGATCCGGAACATGCCGGCCGAATGTTCATCGCCATTTCCGCAGCCGGCGCATTCCGCAGCGACGATGGCGGCCAAACGTGGCGCCCGATCAATCGTGGCTTGAACTCGCGCTACATCCCCAACCCCACCGCGGAGGTCGGCCACTGCGTGCACCGCCTCGCACTGCATCCGGCGCGTCCGGCGGTCCTGTTCATGCAGAAGCACTGGGACGTCATGCGCTCGGACGACGGCGGCGAGCTGTGGCGGGAGATCAGCGGCAACCTGCCGACCGATTTCGGGTTCGCGATCGACGTCCACGCACACGAGCCGGATACCGTCTACGTGGTGCCGATCAAGAGCGACTCCGAGCACTATCCACCCGAGGGGAAGCTGCGGGTGTACCGGAGCCGCACCGGTGGCAACGAGTGGGAGCCGCTCACCAAAGGACTGCCGCAACGCGACTGCTATGTCAACGTCCTGCGCGACGCGATGGCCGTGGACTCGCTCGATGCGTGCGGCGTGTATTTCGGCACGACCGGCGGTCAGGTGTACGCCTCGGCGGACGCCGGCGACACCTGGACGCCCATCGTCCGGGACCTGCCGGCGGTGCTGTCGGTCGAGGTGCAGACGCTGCAATGATCCGCGTGGAGCTTCCGGACCACCTGCGGACGCTGGCACGCATCAGCGGTGAGGTGCAGCTCGACCTGGCGGGCCCGGCGACGCAACGCGTCGTGCTTGATGCGCTCGAAGCCCGCTATCCCGTGTTGCGCGGGGCGATCCGCGACCACGTCACGCAGCAGCGCCGGGCGTTCGTGCGGTTCTTCGCGTGCGGGCAGGATCTGTCGCACCAGCCGGCGGACGCGCCGCTGCCCGAGGCGGTGGGGCGGGGAGTCGAGCCGCTGCTCGTTGTCGGGGCGATCGCCGGGGGCTAGGTGCCTATCGGCGCCAACGGCCAAAGATGACGCCGGCGAGACGGAGCGCTCCACCGAGGGCGGTGACCACGGATGCTCGAGGAGCGCCTCGACAGCCTGGTAGACTTCCTGGAGCGCAGCAGCGGAACAGTGCGATGAGCTCTGGGATGTCGGAGGGCGTGGCCGACAGCTGCGCCGCGCTCGACCGCGTGCTCGGCAACCTCAGATGAGGGACGTGGCGGGAACCGCGTCCATCGCGGGCTCGTTACCCCCGCCGTGGAGACACGCGAGGCCGTGACGTTGCTCGCCGGGGCGGTGCCGAAGGGGGCGGGGGTGTGGGCCGACCTCGGCGCGGGCGACGGCACATTCACCCGGGCGCTCGGCCAGCTGCTTGGGCCGGGCGCCCGGATTTACGCGGTGGACCGGGATGCGCGGGGGCTCGCGGCGATCGAGCGCCGAGCGGTGCCGATTGGCGTGCGCGTGATTCCTGTGACGGCGGACTTCACGGGAGCATTCGAGCTCCCCGGGCTCGAGGCGCCGGGGCTCGACGGGCTGCTGTTCGCCAACGCGCTCCATTTCGTTCCCGACCCGGGCGCCGTGCTCGGCCGCCTGGTGGGTCGTCTGCGGCCGGGTGGGCGAGTGGTACTCGTGGAGTACGACGGGCGACCCGCGAACCGCTGGGTGCCTCATCCGATCCCGGTGGCGCGGCTACCGGCGCTCGCGGCCGCGGCGGGCCTCGCGGCCCCGGCCATCACCGCGACGCGGCCCTCGGCGTACGGGGGGATGTTGTACGTGGCTGCAATGGACCGGCTTGCTGCCGCTACGCGTGCAGCACCTTGAAGGCGTGCGTCCACTCGTTGTGCAGGAAGCCCGGGATGCACCAGAGGATGCAGAGCGGCTCGATCGCGCGCGCGGCCTCGACGGCGCCCAGGTCCAGCGTCTCCCAGCCGAACTGATCGAGCACGCCGCTCACGACCTGCTTCGCGGCAGCGTCGTCGCCGCAGATGAACATCGTGGGGCGGCCGGCCGCGTACTGCGGGTTCACCATCTTCGCGTTGCCCACGGAGCTGAACGCCTTGACGAAGCGCACGCCGGCGTACGCCTGCTGCAGCCGTTCCATCAGGGAATCGTCGAGCGAGGTGAAGAACTTGAGCACGCCGTTCACCGGCGGGGCGGCGGCGATGGGGTTGGTCGTATCCACCACGACCTTGCCGGCGAGCGCCGTTGGGCCGGCGAGGCGCAATGCCTCGACGGCGACGTCGCCTTTCACGGCGAGCACGACGATCTCGCCGAACGCCGCCGCCTCCGCGAACGAGCCGATCCGGGCGCCGGCATGCTGGGCGCGCCATTGGGCGAGCTTCGCGGCGTCGCGCGTACCGAGCATGACGGCGTGGCCGTGCGTCAGGAAACCGGCGCCGAGCGACTGTGCGACCGGGCCCGAACCGATGATGCCGACGTTCATGGTATTCGCTCGCTGTTCAAGAGGGTGCCTGTTTCCGCCCAATCTCATGGGGCGACGGCCGTCCGTCGAGGCCCGCGGGGCGCCGCCGGTCCCCGGTCACGCTATCCCTTGGCCCCGAACCGCTCGAAGCGGTACGCCAGCTCCGGCCCCCGGTCACCCTCGTATGCGAGCTGTGCAACGAGCAGCGTGAACGGCTCGGTGTAACGGGCGATCCGCAGGGGCCCGGCGTCCACGGGATCGAACCCCGCGTCGCGGATCAGCTGAGCGGCAATCCTCTTGCTGCTCGGGTCGTCCCCGCAATACACAAGGCTGGGTTTGGCGGCTCTGCGCCGAGCCGCGAACACACCAAATAGCACTTCGCTCGGCACCGTGCCGAACGCGGAGACGACGCGAGCCTTGGGAACTCGCTTGGCAAGCTCCTCCGCCCCGGAGGAGGTGTGGGCGATGACGAGGTCCGTATTGCTGGCGTTCATCGGGAGCGAACAGCTGACGATGGCCTGGCCCGACAGGTCGCCTGCCTGCTTCAACACGGCGCCGACTCGAGACCAGTGCACCGCCAGCAAGAGCGCGTCCGCCTCACGCGCGGCTTCGCCCGGGGTGCCGGCACGCGCCTTCCCCTGGGCCGCCCGCGCGAGCCGCTTGAGCTTCTGCTCGCTGCGCGCATAGCTGAATACGACCTCATGGCTGGCTCGCGCCCAGATCGTGCCGAGCTTTGCGCCCATCAGGCCCGAACCCAGAATGCCGATTCGCATGGTGCCTCCACTCCGGTCAGCGATCGATGAACCGCTGTGAGCTTTCGGAGTACCGCGCTCCTTGCACCGTGATCGTTACGGCCGCGCTCTCGATCTCCTGGAGATCGGCCGGCGTGAGCTCGACGGCGGCTGCGCCGAGGTTGTCGTCCAAACGATGCAACTTGGTGGTACCCGGAATCGGAACGATCCAGGGCTTCCGGGCGAGCAGCCAGGCGAGCGCGATCTGGGCCGGCGTCGCGGCTTTCCTCGCGGCGACCCGGACGACCAGATCCACCATGGACTGATTGGCCGTCCGGTTCTCCGCCGCGAAGCGCGGGACGGTGTTCCGGAAGTCGGAACGGTCGAACGTCGTCGTCGCGTCGATGCTGCCGGTGAGAAAGCCCTTGCCCAGTGGGCTGAAGGGAACGAAGCCGATCCCGAGCGCCTCGACCGTCGGCAGGATCTCCGTCTCCGGCTCTCTCCACCAGAGCGAGTACTCGCTCTGGATGGCGGTGATCGGTTGGACCGCGTGGGCGCGTCGGATGGTCTGCGCGCCGGCCTCCGAGAGGCCGAAGTGCTTCGCCTTGCCCTCCCGAATCAGGTCCTGCACCGTTCCCGCGACGTCCTCGATCGGCACGTTCGGATCCACGCGGTGCTGGTAGAGCAGGTCGATGCATTCGCGCTTGAGTCGCCGCAGCATCCCCTCGATCGCGGTCCTGATGTGCTCAGGACGGCTGTTCAGGCCGCCATGGTGTTCCCCGGTCACCGGATCGACGTCCCAACCGAATTTGGTGGCGATGACCACCTGTCCACGGAACGGCGCCAGGGCATCGCCCACCAGCTCCTCGTTCGTGAACGGCCCATAGGCTTCGGCGGTGTCGAAGAACGTGACGCCGCGCTCGACGGCCGCACGAATGAGGGCGATCATCTCCTGGCGGTCGCCCGCTGGCCCGTAGCCGAAGCTCATGCCCATGCAGCCGAGCCCGATCGCCGAGACCTCCAGGTCGCTCTTCCCAAGTCTGCGCTTCTGCATCGCTCCTCCTGATGTCCTGCGCGGCACCCTTGGGGGCGACGAGCTCAAAGGTCTTGCGCAGCGCCTGAGCGGACCTGGGGCTGCGACGCGATCAAGGACTTGGCTACAAGAATCAAATCCATTGCCGGCGCAG
>DATGDE010000107.1:0-11913 GCA_035311125.1 Gemmatimonadales bacterium | reverse complement strand
TGGCCCGCGAGGTAGTGATCAATCCGCTCACCCGTGATCCGCTCGACGACCTGCATGAGGAGGATCGCGCCGAGATCGGAATAGACGAAGTGCGTGCCCGGTGTCGTGTCGAGCGGCGTCGTGTCGACGAGGGTGATGGCGGTGTTACGATCCGTCGCTTCGCGATACAACGGACGCCACCAGTGCATCCCGGCGGAGTGGGTGAGCAGCTGACGGATCGTGACCTGGTCCTTCTGCGGTCCGCGGAATTGAGGCACGTACGTTCGCACCGGCGCATCGAGATCGAGCTTCCCTTCATCCACCAGGATCATGCAGGCCGTCGTCAGCCCGATGACCTTGGTGAGGGAAGCGAGATCGTAGATCGTGTGCGGGTCGACCGGGCGCGGATCGTCGGCCCCGTAATGACCGGCCGCCGCGAGCAGCGCGAGTCGCCCATGGCGGCCGACGGCGAGCACCGCGCCAGGGTAGGCGCTGTCCACCTGCGATGCGACGTATGCGGCGACGGTCGCGAGACGCGCGCTGTCGAATCCCAGATCCGCCGCCGGGGCGATCGTCGCTGGCGGCGCGACCGGCGCAGCAGGGCTCGCGCGACAGGCAGCAAGCAGTGCGGCTGCGGATACCGTTCGAAAACGGCTCACGGCAGCGTTCGCGGCACGGCCGGGGGTGCGGGAGGGGGCGTTGCGGAATCCGGCATCACGATGCCCCAGCCCAGGGGATACGCCGGGGGGATGCGGATCGGCAGATGGCCGCCGATCGGCGACAGACCGAGCAGCGCCCGGGCGGCGGCCCGCTCGGCGACGCGCACGCCGCTCCAGGCGATGAGATAGCTCTTCACCGTCGGCGTCTGATTCAGCAGATACGGACTGCCGAACGACACCAGCGCCGTCGGCTTCAGCGAATCGGTCGCCATGATGAGCGCGGCGAGCGAATCGGGGAGGGCGATGTTGCCTTTCCAGGCGATCGGTTTCACGTTCGCCGCGAACACCGCCACGGGGGCGCGGGCGATGACCAGGCGCGCCGAGTCGTACGACGCGGGCCCCGACATGGGCCACAACCGGAAGTAGTCCACGGTATCGCCGTTCGCCCGCAGCAACTCGGCGAGGTGCAGGGCGACGGCCGAGGTCGCCTCGTCGGCGTAGGTGACGAGCGCGAGGCGCGTGCGTCGCGCGCGTAGCTCCCGTACGGTTCCCGCGGTATCCCGCACCAGGGTGATCGATCGGACGGCGATGTCCTCGGCGGCCCGCTGCCAGCGCTGCGTGCCCACCGTCTGCATCACCTTGTCGAGCGGCACGGTGCGGTGCTCGAACAGCCCGAGACGCTTCTTGATCTCGAGCAGCCGTCGCACCGAGCTGTCCAGGCGCTCCCGGGTGATGCGGCCCGAGGCCAGCGCGGCGAGCATGGCGCTGAGGGCGGAATCCGGGCTGGCGGGCATCAGGAGCAGGTCGGAGCCGGCGAGGAATGCGCGGACCGCGGCCTCTCCCGCTCCGTACTTCGCCACGATCGAGCCCATCGTGAGGGCATCGGTGACGACGAGGCCGCGGAAGTGGAGGGAATCGCGCAACAGGCCCGTGAGCACCGCGGGAGAAAGCGTGCCCGGGTCGTCGCCGCCGGTGAGCGCGGGAAATGCGATGTGCGCGCTCATCACGACGTCGGCGCCCGCGGCGATCCCGGCGCGGAACGGCACGAGCTCCACGGTGTCGAGTCGCGCGTAGTCCGCTCGAATCACCGGCAGACCCAGATGGGAGTCTGTCTCGGTATCGCCGTGGCCGGGGAAATGCTTCAGGGTGGCGAGCATCCCCTGTTCGCGCACGCCGCGCACGTAGGCGGTGACCAGCAGGCTGACCGCGCGGGGGTCCTCGCCGAACGACCGGGTATTGATGATCGGGTTCGCGGGGTTGTTGTTGAGATCGGCGTCGGGGGCGAAATTGACGTGGATGCCGACGGCCCGTCCTTCGAGGGCGGCGGCCGTCCCGATGGTGTAGGCGTCGTTGGGATCGCCGGTGGCCCCGGCGGCCATGATCTGCGGAAACGCCGTGGCGCCCACGACCCGCATCGCGGCGCCCCATTCGAGGTCGGCCGAGATGAGCAGCGGCAGCGCCGAGCGGGTTTGCAGGGCGTTCAGCTTGGCCGCGATCTCGAGCGGGGGGCCCACGGAAATGATAATCCCGCCGACGTGCAGCGAGTCGACCCAGCGGGCGGCCTCGAGAAAGGACGAGTCGTCGAGGGCGGTATAGGCGCCCGAGAGCCAGGGGACGATCAACTGGCCGACCTTCTCGCTGTCCGACAGCCGTGCCAGGATGCCGTCCACCGATACGGGCGAGACCGGCGCGGGCGGCCCGGCCGGTCCGGGGCCGGCGGGGGCGGGGCGGCACGCCAAGATCAACGCGAGGACGATCCAGCGATGCGAGCGCATGGCCTCTGGGTGTTGGGGATAGTCGCCTGCAGCGGTCCGCCGTCCACGGCGGCCCAGGTGCGACCGGGCATCGAGGTGTTGCTCACCGATTCCATCCACCTCGTCCGCGGGCGCCGCCTCGGCCTGCTCACGAACCAGACCGGGGTCGATCGCGCCGGTCGCCGCGACGTCGACGTGCTGCGCAGCGCCGGGCTGCGGCTGACGGCGCTGTTCAGCCCCGAACACGGCTTCCGGGGCCGGGAGGATCGACCCGGTCTGCCGGACGCCGTCGACTCCTCGACTGGCCTCCCAATCTACAGCCTGTATGGCGGCTCGCGTGCCGCGGCGCGCGCCGCACTCGATTCCCTCGACGTGCTGCTCATCGATCTCCAGGACATCGGCGCCCGGTATTACACCTATCCCGGCACGGCGACTGCGCTGATGCGCGACGCGGCCGCCCGCGGCAAGACCGTCGTAGTGCTCGATCGCCCCGATCCGATCGGCGGCACTCTGGTGGCGGGAAACGTCCGGCCGGTCGTGGGCGATCCCGACAGCGAGCCCGTCGGATTTCTCCCGGTACCGATGCGGCACGGGATGACGTTGGGGGAGTTGTTGCGCCTAGCCGACGAGGCGCTCGCGCTGCACGCCCACCTGGTGGTGGTGCCGGCCGCGGGGTGGCGTCGCGACATGACCTACGACGCCACGGGCCTGGCGTGGGTCCGCCCCTCGCCCAACATGCCGGATCTCGAGAGCGCCTTTCACTATCCCGGGATCTGTCTGTTCGAGGGGACGAATCTGTCGGTGGGACGGGGAACCGATGCGGCGTTCCAGGTGATCGGCGCGCCGTGGCTGGACGCGCCTCGGCTGCTCCGCTACCTCCGCGGAGCCGAGAGCCCGGAGCCGTCCGTCCTGGCGGGCGTGGCGGTCGAGGCGACGGAGTTCATCCCGCGTGCACCGACCGACGGGAAATACGACGGCGTGGCGCTGCGTGGAGTGCGATTTCGCGTCACCGACCGCGCGCGTTACGATCCAACGCGGCTGGCGGTGGCCCTCCTCGTCGGGCTCACGGTGCTGTATCCAGACAGCTTCCAGTTCCGCCCGTCGAGCTTCGACCGACTGGCGGCGGGGCCCGAGCTGCGCCTCGCGGTGAGCGCCGGCCGCACGCCGGAGCAGGTGTGGGCGTCCTGGTCGGCGCCGTTGGAGCGGTTTCGGCGGACGCGCCACAAGTACTTGCTCTACTAGCGCTTTGCCCTTTGCGGGCGTTCCGAGTGCTGTTAGCTTGACCCGGCTATGAACGTTATCCCGCAAGCCGTCAAGGACGGCTTCGTCCGCCTGACCGGGCCGCTGGTGAAGGCGCTGGTTCGCGGACGGGTGCGGCCCAACACGATCACGACCATCGGAGCATTGGTGGTGATCGGATCGGCGGTCGCCTACGGGATGAGTGCCGTCCGGCTCGGAGGCCTGCTGCTGCTGTTGTCGGGGCTGTTCGACATTCTGGACGGGCAGGTAGCGCGGCAGGGGGGCAAGATGTCCGCGTTCGGGGCGTTCTACGACAGCTCGCTCGACCGGGTGGGCGAGTCGGCGCTGTTCGCCGGCCTCGCGCTCCATTTTCTGTGGGGTGGCCTGCCCGCGGGACAGGTCACGCTGGGCGTCATGCTGGCGATGGCGGCGTTGTCGGCCTCGCTGATGGTGTCCTACACCCGCGCCCGGGCGGAAGGCCTGGGGATCGAGTGCAAGGTGGGGATCGCGGCGCGGGCGGAGCGGATTCTCGTGCTGGGGGCGCCCACGTTGTTCTTCGGCGCCGGACCGGGCGGCCGCCTGCTGCTGTGGATCATGGCCATTCTCGCGCTCGCCACGGCGATCACCGTGGTGCAGCGGATCGTGCACGTGGCCGGCGTCGCCGCCGGGAGCCCGACGGCGCGCTCGACGCGGCGGCGGGATACTCAGCCCGGGCACGCATCACTTCGGAAAGGAACCTGATCGTGCCGTCACAGGGTCGCCGGGAGATCGCGCCGGCGCAAGGAAAGCTGGGTGTGCTGCTCGTGGGGTTGGGGGCTGTCGCCACGACCTTCATCGCGGGAGTCGAGACGGTGCGCCGGGGACTGGGGCTGCCAATCGGGTCGCTCACGCAGATGGGGACGATCCGGCTCGGCAAGCGCACCGATCGCCGCGCGCCGAAGATCCGGGAGTTCGTCCCGCTCGCCGATCTCAAGAGCCTCGTCTTCACCGCCTGGGACCCGATTCCCGACGACGCCTACACGGCGGCGACCAAGGCGGGCGTGCTCGAGTCCCGGCATCTCGAGCCGATCGCCGATTTTCTCAAGGGCATCAAGCCGATGCCGGCGGTGTTCGACCAGAACTACGTCAAGCGCCTCCAGGGCACCAACGTCAAGCGCGGCAAGACCAAGCGCGAGCTCGCCGAGGCGCTGCGCGAGGACATCCGCGCCTTCAAGCAGCGCGCGGGCTGTGACCGCCTGGTACTCGTGTGGTGCGCGTCGACGGAGATCTTTCTCACGCCGGGACCGGCGCACCAGACGCTCGCCGCGTTCGAGCAGGCGATGGAGCAGAACGATCCCGCCATCGCCCCGTCGATGCTGTATGCCTGGGCGGCCCTGATGGAGGGCGTGCCGTTCGCCAACGGCGCGCCCAACCTGACCGTGGACATCCCGGCCATCATGAGCCTCGCCGAAGCACGGCACGTGCCGATCGGCGGCAAGGACTTCAAGACCGGGCAGACGATGATGAAGACCGTGCTGGCCCCGGCCTTCAAGGCGCGGATGCTCGGTCTGTCCGGCTGGTACTCGACGAACATCCTGGGCAACCGGGACGGCGAGGTGCTGGACGATCCCGAGTCGTTCAAGACCAAGGAGGAGTCGAAGCTCGGCGTGCTGGAGTACATCCTCCAGCCCGACGCGTATCCGGAGCTGTACGGGAGCGTCTACCACAAGGTGCGGATCAACTACTATCCGCCCCGCGGCGACAACAAGGAAGGGTGGGACAACATCGACATCTTCGGGTGGCTCGGCTACCCGATGCAGATCAAGGTGGACTTTCTGTGCCGCGACTCGATTCTCGCGGCGCCGATCGTGCTCGATCTGGCGTTGTTCTTCGACCTCGCCCAGCGGGCCGGACTGTCGGGAGTGCAGGAGTGGCTCTCGTTCTACTTCAAGAGTCCCCAGACCGCACCCGGTCTGTACCCGGAGCACGATCTCTTCATCCAGCACACCAAACTGAAGAACACGCTGCGGTGGTTGATGGGCGAGGCCCAGATCACCCACCTGGGCGTCGAATACTACGAGTACGGAGAGAAGTAACCACCCTCGACTCGCGGAGAGTTTCCCTGATGCTGCAGCCGACGCTTGCCGCCGTCCGCCGACTGGCCGCCATCGCCGTCCTCGCCTTGTGGGCCGTCCCCGCCGCGGCGCAAACCCCGGAGCCGGCGCACGCCGGGGGCGAAGCCGCGCTCGTGCTGCCCGACCTGCACCAGGCGACCTTCCTGGGAGGCATCGACGGGCACCGACTGCTGGTGTGGGGCCTGGTGGTCTGCGCGCTCGGGCTTCTGTTCGGGCTGACGATCTACACGCAGCTCAAGAACCTCCCCGTGCACCAGGCGATGCGCGAGGTCTCGGAGCTGATCTACGAGACGTGCAAGACCTATCTGGTGAACCAGGGGAAGTTCCTGCTCGTCCTGTGGCTCTTCATCGGCGCGATCGCCGCGGTGTACTTCGGCGCGCTCGCGAGCAACGTGAACGCCGCCGGTCAGACGGTGCACGGCTACCCGCCGTTCACCGTGACGGTGATCCTGCTGTTCAGCCTCATCGGCATCGCGGGCAGTTACGGGGTGGCCTGGTTCGGCATTCGCGTGAACACCTTCGCCAACTCGCGCACCGCGTTCGCCAGTCTCGCCGGCAAGCCGTATCCGTGCCACGAGATTCCCACCAAGGCGGGGATGAGCATCGGCATGCTGCTCGTGTCGGTCGAGCTGATCATGATGCTCGTCATCCTGCTCTTCATCCCGGGGAATTACGCGGGGCCGTGTTTCATCGGCTTCGCGATCGGCGAGTCGCTGGGCGCAGCGGCGCTGCGGGTCGCCGGCGGGATCTTCACCAAGATCGCCGACATCGGCTCCGATCTGATGAAGATCGTCTTCAAGATCAAGGAGGACGACGCGCGCAACCCCGGTGTCATCGCGGACTGCACCGGGGACAACGCCGGCGATTCGGTCGGTCCCTCGGCGGACGGCTTCGAGACCTACGGGGTGACCGGCGTGGCGCTGATCACGTTCATCCTGCTCGCCGTGCACGATCCGATGGTTCAGGTGCAGCTGCTCGTCTGGATCTTCGTGATGCGCATCATGATGATCGTGACGTCCGGCGGCTCCTACTACCTGAACGCCGCGCTGACCCGGGCCCGCTACCGCGACGCGGAACGGATGAACTTCGAGACGCCGCTCACCACTCTGGTGTGGCTCACGTCCATCGTGTCCATCGGTCTCACGTTCGTGGTGTCGCGCCTCGTGATTCCCACGCTGGGCGGCGACCCGACGCTGTGGTGGAAGTTGTCGCTCGTGATCACCTGCGGCACGCTGGCCGGGGCGATCATCCCGGAGCTCGTGAAGGTGTTCACGTCGATGAACTCGCAGCACGTGCGCGAGATCGTGACGTCATCGCGCGAGGGGGGCGCGTCGCTCAACATCCTCTCGGGACTCGTGGCGGGGAATTTCAGCGCCTACTGGCTCGGGCTGGCCATGCTCGGCCTGATGGCGGTGGCCTACGGCGTCAGCACCACCGGCGTCGGCACGCTGATGGCCGCACCCGCGGTGTTCGCCTTCGGCCTCGTCGCCTTCGGGTTCCTGGGCATGGGGCCGGTGACGATCGCCGTCGATTCCTACGGGCCCGTGACGGACAACGCGCAGTCGGTGTACGAGCTGTCCACCATCGAGCAGCTTCCCGGCATCAAGGCGGAGATCAAGAAGGACTTCGGCTTCGACGTGAACTTCGAACGCGCCAAGGAGAACCTCGAGGAGAACGACGGGGCGGGGAACACCTTCAAGGCGACGGCGAAGCCGGTGCTGATCGGCACGGCCGTCGTGGGCGCCACCACCATGATCTTCTCGATCATCGTGGCGCTCACCAACGGCATGCGGCCCGATCTGGTGAACAATCTGTCGATCCTGCATCCCCCGTTTCTGCTCGGCCTGATCGCGGGCGGCGCCATGATCTACTGGTTCACCGGCGCCTCCATTCAGGCGGTGACGACCGGCGCCTACCGCGCCGTGGAGTTCATCAAGGCGAACATCAAGCTGGAAGGCGCCACCAAGGCATCCGTCTCGGATTCGAAGAAGGTCGTGGCGATCTGTACGCAGTACGCCCAGCGGGGCATGTTCGTGATCTTCCTCGCGGTATTCTTCGCGACCCTCGCCTTCGCCTTCGTCGAGCCGTACTTCTTCATCGGCTACCTGATCTCCATCGCCCTGTTCGGTCTGTTCCAGGCCATCTTCATGGCCAACGGCGGTGGTGCCTGGGACAACGCCAAGAAGGTCGTGGAGACGGTGCTCAAGCAGAAGGGCACGCCGCTGCACGACGCGACGGTGGTCGGCGATACGGTGGGCGATCCGTTCAAGGACACGTCATCGGTGGCCATGAACCCGATCATCAAGTTCACGACCTTGTTCGGTCTGCTGGCAGTGGAGCTCGCGGTGTCGCTCACCCGCGAGCGGGGCTCGACCCTGACGCACGGGTTCGCGGCCGCGTTCTTCATTCTCTCGGTAGTGTTCGTGTGGCGGTCCTTCTACCGGATGCGCATCGAGAGCACGTAAGACGGACATGACCACGGCGCAGCTCGTCGTTACCGCGCTCGGGGTCGCCGCCATCGTCTGGGTGCTGTGGTACTTCCTCTTCTCCCGCTCCCCCGCCGTCCGTCCCGCGGCGGGGGACCGGGGAGCGGTGCAGGAAATCGCCGTCACGGTGAAGGGTGGGTATACGCCGGACACGATCCTCGTGGAGGCCGGGAAACCCGTGCGGTTGCAGTTCTTCCGTGACGAGACGGCCGACTGCTCCGAGCGTGTGGTATTCGAGCACTTCGGCATCGACCGCCTGCTCCCCCCCTTTCAGACCACCACCATCGAATTCACGCCGAGCGAGCCGGGCGAGTACCCGTTTCGCTGCGGCATGTCCATGCTGAAGGGGCTGCTGGTGGTGGAGCCGCCGGGCGACCGGCACCCCGCACCCACGCCGCACGGTCAACATGGCTAGACAGCGCATCATCCTGCCGATCGAGGGGATGAGCTGCGCCGCCTGCGCCCTCACGGTGCAGCAGGCGCTGGGCGCCGCACGGGGTGTGGCCGCGGCGAGCGTCAATTACGCCACCGCGAAGGCCGCGGTGGACTACGACGACGATGCCGTGGGAGTGGGGCAACTGGCCAAGGCGGTGCGCGACGCGGGGTACCAGTGCGGTCAGGCGAGCGTCACGTTCGGGATCCCTGAGCTCCATTACGCGCCCAGCACCGCCGGGCTCGAGCGCGAGCTCGCCGCCGTGCCCGGCGTGATCCGGGCCGCCGCCAACCAGGCCACCGAGAGCGTGACCGTCGTCTACGTTCCGGGCGTCACGACGGCCGGGCAGCTGGAGGACGCCGTTCGCGCCGCAGGCTTCCACGTGGCCGAGCCGATCGCGGCCGAGGATCCGCTGGAGCGCGAGCGGCTGGCCCGAAGCCGGGAAATCCATACGCTCACCTGGCAACTCGCGCTCGCCGCGGCGGTCGCGCTGCTCACGATGCTCGGCGGCATGCTGCTGATGGCGGGGCACGGTGCGGCAAACGGCATCGGCCGGGTGGATCTGCTGGGCCGGTTGCTCATGCCGCTGGCCATGCGCCTGCGGCAGATGGCCGGTGCCGCCGGGGAGGGTTGGCTGAGCCATCCGACACGCATCAAGCTGGTGTTGTTCGCCCTCACCCTCCCGGTGCTGTTCTGGTCGGGGCGGCGCTTCTACAAGGGTGCCTGGAGCGGGGTCCGTCATCGGACCGCGGACATGAATACGCTGATCGCCGTCGGAACCGGTGCCGCCTTCCTCTATTCGGTGGTCGCGACGCTCGTGCCGGGGGTGTTCACCCGCGCCGGCCTGCCCGCCGACGTCTACTACGAGGCGGTCTCCGCCATCATTGCGCTCATCCTGCTCGGACGTTTGCTCGAGGCCCGCGCCAAGGGCCGCACGTCCGAAGCGATCCGGCGGCTCGCCGGGCTCGCGCCGGCGCTTGCGCACGTGCATCGTGGCGGCACCATCGAGGATGTCGCTGTCGCGGCGGTGGAGGTGGGTGATCTCCTGATGGTGAAGCCGGGCGAGCGGGTGCCGGCCGACGGTGTGGTCACCGAAGGAGCCTCCGCACTCGACGAATCGATGCTCACCGGCGAGCCGATGCCGGTGTCGAAGCGCCCGGAGGACGAGGTGATCGGGGGCACCCTGAACACCACCGGGAGCTTCAGCTTCAGGGCCACCCGCGTCGGCAAGGATGCCGCGCTCGGCCAGATCGTCCGGCTGGTGGAAGAAGCGCAGGCCTCCAAGGCGCCGATCCAGGGACTCGCCGACCGCGTGGCCGGCGTCTTCGTGCCGGTGGTGATCGCCCTCGCCATCGCGGCGTTCGTGCTCTGGTTCGATCTCGGGCCACAGCCCGCGCTGCTGTTCGCCACGATCGCGCTCGTCACGGTGCTGATCATCGCCTGCCCCTGCGCGCTCGGGCTCGCCACGCCGACCGCGATCCTCGTCGGAACGGGGCGCGCCGCCGAGCAGGGCGTCCTGATCCGGGGCGGCGAAGCCCTCGAGCGGCTCGCCAAGGTGCGCACGGTGCTGCTCGACAAGACGGGGACCATCACCGAGGGCAAGCCGGCCGTCACGCACATCGTCACGGCGCGCCGGCCGGACGGCACGGCGGTCCCGGCGGCCGAGGTGCTGCGCTGGGCGGCGTCGGTGGAGCAGCGCTCCGAGCACCCGATCGCCCAGGCGATCGTCCGGGCGGCCCAGGACCGGATGGTGCTGTTGTCGCCGGTCGAGAAGTTCGCCGCCATGGAAGGACGCGGCGTGCGCGGTACCGTGGACCGGCGCATCGTCGAAGTCGTCTCGGCCCGGCACGCGCGCGAGCGCAGCCTCGAGCTGGGCAGTCTGGCCCAGGATGCCGAGCGCCTCGCCGACCAGGGCCGGACGCCGGTCATGGTCGTGGTGAACAACACCGTCCACGCGGTGATCGCGATCTCCGATCCGGTCAAGCCGACCGCGAAGGATGCCGTGGCGCGTTTGCAGCGCCTCGGTCTCGAGGTGCGCATGGTGTCCGGCGACACGCGGCGCGCGGCCCAGGTGGTCGCGGCGGAAGTCGGCATCGAGGACGTCAACGCCGAAGTCCTGCCGTCCCAGAAATCCGAGCTGGTGAAGCAGGCGCAGCAGCGGGGGAGCGTCGTGGCGATGGTCGGCGACGGCATCAACGATGCCCCGGCACTGGCGCAGGCAGACGTGGGAATCGCCATCGGTACCGGCACCGACATCGCGATGGAAGCATCCGACGTCACCCTGATCCGCGGCGACCTGCGCGGCGTGGTCACGGCCATCGAGCTGTCGCGCCGGACCCTGGGCACCATCCGTCAGAATCTGTTCTGGGCGTTCGTCTACAACGTGCTCGGCATCCCGATCGCCGCCGGCGCGCTGTTCCCGCTCACCGGTCTCCTGCTCTCCCCGGTGATCGCCAGCGCCGCGATGGCGTGGTCCAGTCTCAGCGTGGTCTTGAACAGCCTGCGTCTGCGGCGCTACACTCCGGTATGGGCATCATAGCCGCTGTGTCGTCGAGCCGCGTGGACGCCGAGGAGTCGACATGAGGTATTTCCACAGGACGTCGTTGTCGCCGGCCGAGGTCCTGGCCGCCGCGCGGGATTACTTCGGGGCGCGGCTCGCGCCCTCGGAGGAGTCGCCGCGTCGTCTCGGATTCCGGGGCACGCTGGGCAAGGTGACGATCGCGGCGCGGGCCGAGGGCGGGCATTACACGTTCGTCGATGTCCAGACGGACCAGGTCGGCGAAGCGGAGATCGACAAGGTCGCCAAGCGGTTTCTCGCGGAGCTGCACCGCCTCGAGGAGCCGGCGCACGAGGTCCGCGGGGCGTACTGACGCCCGGTCAGCCGGCGAGCCGGGCTCCGTACCCGGCTCGTTCCACCGCGGCCAGCAGCGTCCCGGCGGTCACCGTGTCATCATCGAAATCCACTTCGGCCTCGCCGTCCTGGAGGTCCACTACCGCCGAGTAGACGCCGCTCACGCCTTTGAGCGCCTGTTCCACCGTCTTCTGGCAGTGTCCACAGCTCATGCCGGTCACCTTGAGCTTCGCGCAGGCCATACGTGCGGTCCTCCCGCCACAGCTTGATTTGCCCCTCCCCAAGAGCCAACTTTCCCGCCCACTATAATTTAGCTGATGCTCCCCCACTCCGTACCCGACACCCGGTCGGACACGCCGGCCATCCCGGCCGACCTCGAGCGGCTCCAACTGCTCGAG
>DATGDE010000106.1:0-9884 GCA_035311125.1 Gemmatimonadales bacterium | reverse complement strand
GCATCGTCGTCGCGGTGGCGAAAGGACTGGGGACGGCGTTCGTGGCCCTGGCAATCCTGGGGCTCGTGGTCGGCTCGATCTGGGTGGTCCTCTTCATCGCCTGCGGGTACATGGTGACGACTCCGTCCGTCGTGCTCGAGTCGCTGCCCAGCGCGTTCGATTCGTTCGGCCGGTCCTGGGAGCTGACGCGAGGCGCCAAGCTGCGCATGCTGGGCCTGGCGTCGGTCGGGTGGCTCATCAGCAGCCTGCTGCCCGCGGTCGTGGTGCAGGCCCTGGGAGCCGTGGTGGTGGAGCTGATCCCCGGGGCCCAGTTGTACTGGGCCGTCGTATCCTCGGTCGTGCCGATCATGCTCGCCCCGATCCTCCCCTGTATCCTCACGCTCGCCTACTACGATCTGCGCGTGCGGCGCGAGGGGTTCGACCTCCAGTTGCTGAGCGAGCAGCTAGGAGCCTCCTGACCGCACCGCTGCTCGTCCCCCCGCAAGCAGCGATTCCCGCCGATTCGCTCCGAGGCGCCGTGCGGGAGGTGTTCGCGCGCCCGGAGTACGACTGGGTGCAGACCGCGAGGCCGCTCCACTGGTTGCGGGACCTGTGGATGCGCTTCCGCGCATGGCTGGACGCGTTCGCGACGCAACACCCCCTGGGCGCCAAGCTGTTGTTCTGGGGCGCGCTCGTCGCCCTCATCGCGCTGCTGGTGCACATCGGTCTCACGGTGTGGCGCATCTACCAGGTCACCGTGCAGCAGCCGGCCGCGGCGGGCGCCGCGCCGGCCGCGGAGCTCCTGGACAGCCGCGGGCACCTGGCGCGGGCCGAGTCGCTGGCGCGCGCCGGCCGTTACACGGAGGCATTGGCGCATCGCTTCCTCGCCCTGCTGCTCGAGCTGGACCGGGCGGATGCCCTGACCTTCCATCCTTCGAAGACGCCCGCCGAGTACGTGCGCGAAGCCCGGCTCGGCGCCGCCGGCCGCGCAACGCTGGCGGGACTCGTCTCCCGCCTGTATCACCACGTGTTCGGGGCAGAGCCGCTGGACGAGCGCGGGTATCGCGAGTTCGGCGCTGCGGCCGGCTCGCTGCTGCAGCATGTCGCATCGCACTGAGATCGTTTCCGCGGTGCTGCTCGCCGCGGCGCTCATCGCGGCGGTCCTCGCCGGCCGGCGCCAACGCCACGCCGTTGCCGGATGGGAACCGGTTTCTACCTACACCACCGGCCCGACCGGCGGGCGCGGACCCTACGACGTGCTCGTCCGCCTCGGGGTGCCGGTGGAGCGGCGCCGCACGGCGTTGTTCGACCTCGCCCGGCGGGTCCAGAACCGACCTGCCGTGCTCGCGGTGGTATCGCCCGAGCTCTGGCTGCAGTCCGCGGAACGGGAGGCGGTGGCACGCTACGTCGCCACGGGTGGCAAGCTGGTCGCCGTCGGGGATGCGGGTGGACTCACGCAATGCT
This sequence comes from Gemmatimonadales bacterium, assembly GCA_035311125.1. Lineage (GTDB taxonomy): Bacteria > Gemmatimonadota > Gemmatimonadetes > Gemmatimonadales > GWC2-71-9 > DASTHG01. The sequence goes on along the minus strand of DATGDE010000106.1, from coordinate 8,441 downwards.
TCGGCTGGGACACGTCCCGGCCCGATTCGACAGACCTCGAGGGGCGCGATAGCGCGGCGGTGGTGGCACCCGAGGGATTCGCGGCGCTGCCGCGCGTCGGCTGGGTGCTGCGCCGGATCGGCCAGGCCGACCTCAAGGACCAGGTCAAACGGAACGAGGAGCTGGCCAAGCGCGGCGCGCCCCGGAGGTTCACGCGCGACAATGACGACTGCCGCTCCGCATTGCCGGCCGGGGTGGACACGCTGCTCGCGACGCCGCACCATGCACCGGTGGTACTGCGGTTGCACTTTCGCGGCGGTGGCAGCACGCTGCTGGTGGCCGACGACGGATACTTCCGGAATGCGGCCTGGCGGTACAGCTCGGTCCCCGAGTTGCTGGTCCCGCTGATCCTGCTCCCGTCACGCGGCCGGATCAGCTGGGACGAGTATCACCACGGCTACGGCGAGCAGGCGTCGCGCGGCGGGGCGTTGATCGGCTGGATGGCCCGTTCTCCCGTGGGATGGGTGCTGTTCCAGCTGGTGGCGGTGGCGCTGTTGTGGCTCGCCGTCCGCGCGGTTCGCTTCGGGCCGGCGCGCGCCGTGGTGGAGCGGCGGCGCCGCTCGCCGCTGGAGCATGTGGAGGCGTTGGCGGCGGGGTTGGAAGGGGCCGGTGGGGTCGATACGGCGGTGGCGCTCACGGTCTCCGGGCTGCGGCGCCGGCTGTCGCGGACCGGCCAGCCGCCGCACGGCGATCCCAGGCAGTGGCTGGCCACGCTGGAGCTCGCACTTCCCGGCGTGCGCGGCCGTCGTGCCGCGCGCCGGTTGCAGGACACGCTGACCAAACCCGGCGGCGCCGAGCGCGTGCTCGCTGCCGCCCAGGCCGTGGAGGACGTGTGGGAGGAATTGCGCCCGCGGGCATCGCCCGCCGCATCCTGGAAGCGCTGAATCGGGTGGTGCTGGGTCAGGAGGGAGCGACGCGTGAAGTGCTCGTCGCCCTGCTGGCCCGCGGCCACGTGCTGCTCGAGGGGGTGCCCGGCACGGCGAAAACCCTGCTCGCGCGTACGCTCGCGCTGGCCCTCGACGTGCGGTTCCAGCGGATCCAGTTCACGCCCGACCTGATGCCGGCCGACATCACCGGCGTGTCGATGCTCACGGGGTCGCACGAGTTCACGTTCCGTCCCGGGCCGATCTTCGCCGACCTGGTGCTGGCGGACGAGATCAACCGTGCCCCCGCCAAGACGCAGGCGGCGCTGCTCGAGGCGATGCAGGAGCGCACCGTGACGGTGGACGGCGTCAGCCACTCCCTCTCCCCGGTGTTCACGGTATTCGCGACCCAGAACCCGATCGAGTTCGAGGGCACGTATCCGCTCCCCGAAGCGGAGCTGGATCGTTTCATGGTGAAGGCGCAATTCGGTTATCCCGCGGCGGAAGTGGAGCAGGGGATCCTGACGCGGTACGTCGAAGGCTTCGAGGCGGACCGCCCCGCGACCTATGGCGTCTCGCAGGTGATCGACGCGCAGGGGCTCGAGGAGGTGCGCGCCGCGGTGGACCGGGTGCGGGTGGAGCCCAAGATCACCGCCTACATCACCGCGGTGGTCCGCGCGACGCGCCAGGCCGCATCGCTCACGCTCGGCGCCAGCCCGCGGGCGGGGGTGTCGCTGCTCAAGGCGGCGCGCGCCACGGCGCTGCTGGAGGAGCGTGACTACGTCGTCCCCGACGACGTGAAGACTCTGGCCCCTGCGGTGTTGCGCCACCGGGTGAGCGTTGCGCCCGAGCTGGAGCTGGAAGGCGTCACGCCCGATGCGGCTCTGAAGGCGATCCTCGACAAGACCGAGGTGCCGACCGCGTGATCCGGGACATCCTCGTCCTCGGGGCGGTGACCGGAGGGTTCGTCGGACTGTGGTACGTGATCGGGGCGTACGCCGGTGTGCTCTGGACCCGGCGCGCGCTCGTCCTGCTCGCGGCGAGCGCCGCGATCGCCCTCCTCGGGTTCTGGCTTCCCACCGCGCTCGATCTGCTGCTGCTCGCGGATGTCGCCCTCGTGGCCGGCGTCTGGCTGGACGCCCTGCTCGCGCCGCGCATCGCCGCAGGGGAGATCACCGTCGCGCGCGACGCCCCGCCCGCCCTCTCCCTCGGTCGTGCCGCCGAGGTGGCGTATCGGTGGCGCAATGCGGCGCCCCGCCAGGGCCGGCTGCGGGTGCGGGAAGTCCGGCCCGACGTGCTGGGCGGAACGCTCGCGCCGCGCCTGATCCGGGTGCCGGCACGCGGGGAGCTGCGCGAGGTGCTGTCGGTCGTCCCGGTGCGCCGGGGCCACGAGATCGCGGGCGCGTTCGCGGTGGACAGCGGGGGACCGCTGGGGCTGGGTGTGCGGCGCAGCCACGTTCCGCTGCCATGGGATGCCCGCGTGTATCCCGCGCTCACGGCGGTACGACGCCGCGCCGCGGTGGCGCAGGCGCTGCGCCGCCGCGAGCAGGGCCGCCAGCCGTTGCGCCGGCTCGGGGAAGGACGGCTGTTCGAGTCGCTGCGGGACTTCGTCCCGGGTGACGATCCCCGGCTGATCGACTGGAAGGCGACCGCGCGACGCCGCAAGCTGATCACGCGCCAGTTCGAGGCCGAGCGGCGCCAGCAGGTGCTGCTGGTGCTCGACGCCGGGCGCCTGCTCACCGCGGATGTCGCGGGGGTGGCGCGGATGGACTACGTGGTCCAGGCGGCGCTCGAGCTGGCGTACGCGGCGGCGCAGCACGACGACAACGTCGGCGTGATGGTCTTCGCCGACGGCGTGAAGCACTTCGTGACGCCGCAGCGCGGGCGGCGCGGCCTGAAGCAGGTGCTCGACGTGCTGGCCGAGGTGACGCCGGCGCTGGTGGAGCCCGACTATCCGGGCGCGTTCCGCTACCTCGCGGCGCGCAACCGGAAGCGCGCGCTCACGGTCGTGTTCACGGACGTCATCGACCGCTTCGCTTCCGAAGCACTGGTCGCGAACCTCGGCACGCTGCGCCCGCGACACCTGCCGCTGGCGGTGACGCTGCGCAATCCGGAATTGGACGGGCTGGCGACGCAACGGCCGGAGCAGGCACGCGACGCCTGGCGCAAGGCGGCGGCGGAAGAGTTGCTGCGCTCGCGCGAAGAGGCGTTGTCGCACATGCGGCGCGCCGGTGTGGTGGTGCTCGACGTCCCGCCGGCCCGGGCGGCCGAGGCGGTCGTGGACAAGTATCTGGAGCTCAAGCGACGCGGCCGTCTGTGACGGCGGCTGGCGACGGAAGCCGTTGGTCTATAAGTTGATGCACCATTTCCCACGGATCGCTCGATCATGGGTCATCCCGTTCGCGCCCTCGGGTTCGGCGCTGCGTGGGCGGTCGCGCTCGCGTCCTGTTCCGTCCCCACCGACAAGAGCAAGGACATCCTGGTCGTCGTGCGGCTGTCGGACTCCCTGGCCGCGCGCGGCGTCCTTGGCCAGGGCGCGCGCGACTCGGTGTTCGCGGTGGCGATCCGGCAGTCGACGGGCGACACGGTCCGCAATGTGGACTTCGACTGGTCGTCCGACAACAAAGCCGTCCTGACGGTCCAGGGATCGGTCAGCGGCTCGGCGGAGATCACGGGCGTCAACACGGGCACGGCCGCCATCCACGCGAGCGCCAAGGCCTTCCAGGACGCCCAGGCGGGGCAGGCGGCGGTACGGGTTGCCCCCGCGTTCGTGATCGACAGCGTCCGGCCTCTGTCGGTCCGCTACGGGCAGAAGGTGACGGTGTACGGCGTCGGGGTGCCGTCGCTGTTCGCGCTCGATCTGGGCTTCACCGACCTGATCAGGGACGAATTCTCGCTTGTCGGGAGCGATGTCGGACTCGGCGCGCAGGATTACTGGGTGCCCGCCCCGTCGTTCACGGACAAGCCGCAGTACGGGCTGTTCTCCGGCGGCCAGCTCATCTTCGGCCAGGTGAACGACTCGATCACGGTCGACCCACACGACATTCTCGAGCCCAGCGACTCCTCGCCCGGCCTGATCGACCTCAACGGCCCGGGCGGACCGCGCACCTTCGGCGTCGACCCGGTGCTGTTCTTCAACCCCGCGCTCTTCTTCGAGCCGCCGCTGTACTTCTATTCGGAGGACTGGTACCAGTTCGCCCGCTCCGACCAGACGACGCCGCTGTCATTTCTCCTGGAGCAGGACGGCCTCACCGACACGGGATTCGTCTATCTGGCGGACTCGATCGCCTGGGGCGGGGGCGGCGGCTATCAGATCCTCCCCGGCACGTCGATGATTTCCAACGCCGGGCTCTACGTGTGCGACGGGAATGCGTTCTTCACCAACGCCAGTCGGACGATCCGGACGGTCTTCCCGCTGGTGCGGCCGTGGTCGCCCACGCTGCAGTTGCTCGCGGCCATCCAGGGCGGCAGCGTCGGGTACGGCCTGGAGGTCGTGAAGGGATACGTCTCCGATCCCCGGCTGCGGCGTGACCGCTTCGAGACCGATGATCTCTGGTGCAAGTACGCGGATCAGCGATTCGCGGCGTCGAACGATTCGACGAGCGCGAACCGGCTGCACATCGTGGTGGGCCTGCCGGCCTTCGGCCAGAACGGCCCGTGGCTCGATTCCACGCTCGTCATCGAGCGGCCGGGCGACATCGACTGGATCCGGTTTCGGGTGCAGCCGGCCATTCTGGGTCCCGACACGCTGACGACGATCCAGACGAAGTCGCTGCCCCTGGGCCCCTCCGATCAGTCCGATATCGACGTGTACATCATGCGCGCGAGCGACTTCGCATTCATGGGCTCGTCGCTCGCTGTCGGATCTTCCGAGGGTCTCACCCTGCCACTCGCCGCGGGGGACTACTACCTGGGCGTCGTCGACGTCGCGGGGGTGGCCACGCGGTATTCGGTGTGCATCGCCAAGGCCGCGACGTGCACGCCGCCGGGCTCCGCGCCCGCCGCCGTCATCGCCCAGAGCGTGCGGCGTCTGCCGCCACGCGTCGCCCGGGATCCGCGCCAATGGCCCCCGGGGTTCACCGGACCGGTGAGGAGGCTGCCATAGCCGCTTCGGTCACGCAGTGCGTCAAGTGTCACACCCCGCTGCCCGACAACAGCCGGTTCTGCTTCGCGTGTGGAGCCGACCAGACGGGCGGTGGGGTGGACGCACAGGCGTCCGGGCCGGTGGAGCTGCTCCAGGCCCGGTTGCAGCGCCTCGTGCAGGGGAAGTACGAGATCCTCAAGCTGCTCGGCAAGGGCGGGATGGGCGCGGTGTTCCTGGCCAACGACCTGACGCTCGAGCGCGAAGTGGCGATCAAGGTCCTGCCCCCGGACTTCTCGAGCGATCCGCAGGTCATCAAGCGGTTCCAGCAGGAAGCGAAGACGGCCGCCAAGCTCGACCACACCAACATCATTCCGATCTATCGGGTGGAGAGCGAGGAGGGCCTCAACTACTTCGTCATGAAGTTCATTTCGGGCACCTCGCTCGAAGACGTGCTGGAATCGAAGCAGCCGCTCACCTACGACTACGTACAACGCATCCTGTGGGAAGCCGCCTGCGCGCTGGGCCACGCTCATTCGCGCGGCGTCGTGCATCGCGACGTGAAGCCGGCCAACATCATGTTCGACCACGACGGACGCGTGATGCTCACCGACTTCGGCATTTCCAAGGCGCTGCAGTCGGCGAGCGGCCTCACCGGCACCGGGATGATCATCGGGACGCCGCACTACATGGCGCCCGAGCAGGCCAAGGGACAGCCGGTCGACGGCCGCGCCGATCAGTACTCGCTCGGCGTGGTCGGGTACCGCCTGCTGGCGGGCTCGCTGCCCTTCAGCGGCGACTCGGTCCACACTATCCTCTATAAGCACATCTTCGAAGAAGCCCCGCGCGTCTCGGCGCTGCGCAAGGACATCCCCCGCCACCTGACCGACCCGATCCAGCGCGCCCTGTCCAAGGATCCCGCGGAGCGCTTCCCGACGATGGAGGACTTTGCGACCGCGATCTGGCCGGAACAGCCCGTGACGGCCAGCGGAAAGGCGACGCCGCGTCCGATGCCGCGGCGCCCGGCGCCCGGCCCCCGAACGGGCGGGCCGGTGACGGCGGACGCCCCGACGGAGCGCGCCGCCCACGCAGCGGCGGCCGCCGCACCGACGACGCCGCTGCCTCGCCCCGCACCCGCGGTGCGGCCTGCGCCGAAGCGCTCGTCCAAGGCTGGGCTGTTCGTGCTGCTCGGCGTGATCGCGCTGGGTGTGGGCGGCTACGTGGTCTGGAGCGGCCAGCGCGGCGCCCCGGGGACGGGCGAGCCGCCGGCCACGAACTCCGCCGTGACGCCCCCGGCTGCCAGCCCAACGCCGCCGGCCACGGCGCAATCGCTCGCGGTGGCGACGCAGCCCGCCGACACGACGGCCACGAAGCCGCCGGTCGTCGCGGTCTCGCCGCCGAGCCCGCCGCCACCCGCGTCCGATCGGCGCACCACGCCGCGGCGCGCGCCGCAGCGACAGCAGCCGGCGCGTCAGGCGCCGCCGCCCGTGGTGCAGCAGGCGGCGCCGGCCGAGACGCAGGGCTTCCTCACGATCGACTCCGACCCGTTCGGCACGGTGTTCGTGGATGATGTGAACGTGGGGGATACTCCGCTGGTGCAGTATGGCCTGAAGCCGGGGCCGCATGTGATCCGCATCGAGAGCCCGGGCTACAAGCCATACACCGAGCGCGTACATATCGAGATCGGCAACACCATTCGCAAACGGATCACGCTGAATCCGGAAGGATGAGACCGATGCGACGTGCCGGACTGAGTCTCCTGCTGATGCTGGTCCCCGGGGCGCTCCCGTCCCAGGACGTCCAAAATGCCATCCTGCGGCAGGCGATCCAGGCGTACGAGGCCCTCGATTTCCGACAGGTGATCGTCCAGAGCCGCGTGGCCTTGCGCCAACGCCTGACGAGCCAGGAACGAGCACGCGCCGAGGAGTTGCTCGGGTTCGCGTTCAGCGCCACCAACCAGCCCGACTCCGCCATCAGCGCGTTCCGGGAGACGATCCTGCTGGACCCCGACCGGCAGCTCGATCCGCGGCGCGTGTCACCACGGATCACGGGCTACTTCAACGCCGCACTCGGACAGGTCCTCGTCATCCGGCAGCTCAGGGTGGACAGCGCACGATTCATCAGCGGCTCGTCGGGAGCCGGCGTGCCGATCCGCTTCACGGTAACGAGCCCGGCGAACGTCCGAACGCGGGCGATCAGCGGCAGCCACACGCTGCTCATCGATTCGAGCATCGTAGCGGGGACGATGAACCTGAAGTGGAACGGCACGCTCGCCAATGGCGATCCGGCACCAGCCGGCAAGTGGAGGATCCTCGTCGAGGCGTTTGGAGCGGGGCAATACACCACATCCGGTTACCAGGACGTTCAGCTGTCGGTCGGCGCCGTGGACACCCAGCCCCATCTCACCGCGCTGCCCGGCTACTCCGAGCTGCCCGAGACCGAGATCCCGCCCCAGAGCGGCCGGCCGCTGGGCATCGCGCTGCTGTACAGCGGCTTCGCGGGCGCCGGGGCCCTCGCTCTCAATAACGGCGATCTCGGCACCGCCACCGGGAGGGAAGTCGGCATCGCGGCAGGGGCAGCGCTGGTCACCGGGTTCGTGATGATGCTCAGGAAGCCGGCGCCCCGGCCGGCCCTCGGCAACATCCAGTACAATCGCCTGTTGCGGGAACAGCTGGCGCGCCGCAACAGCGACATCGCACAGCAGAACGCCCAGCTGCGCCGCCAGGTACAGGTCACCGCGGTGCCGATCCCCAAGGGGGCCCGATGAACCGGCCGCTCGTCGTGCTGCTCGGACTCGCCGCCGCCGGCAGCCCCGTCCGTGCCCAGACCTTCAGCCTCGGGCTGCACGGGGCGCTCGGCGACTACCGTGAGGTGTCGTCCAACCTGCGCTATCAAGGAGGGGGCTTCGGCGGGTCGCTGGCGCTGCACGTCGGCCGCTTCAGCGCCGAGGGGGCCGTGACGCGGGTGAGCTACACGCCGCATGACCGCAACGCGGGTCTCGAAAGCTTCAAATCCACGCAGATCGACGGGCGGTTCGGGGTCGACATTGCGGGCGGACTGACCGCGGAGTTCGGCGTGTTGCGACGCACCATCGACCCCGCGCTCGCCGCACAGGAGATGGGCGCGGCGCGGATCGGGGTTCGCTACACCAAGGTCGTCGGTCCCGGGGCGACGATTGGACTGCGGGGCAACTATCTGGCCGGGGCGAAGTTCACGGGCGCCGGTTCGGCGGGGCTCGCCTTCGAGCTCGGGCTGTTCGCCTCGGTCGGGCCGCAGAACGGACGCGTGCGCGGCACGGCGGACTACGGTTTTGAGCGCATCGACCGCAAGGTGGGGAGCTCCAAGGTCCCGATCCAGCAGTCGCTGGTGCGCCTGGGGGTGGCGGTCGGATTCTGATGATGGCTATCGGCTATCGGCTATCGGCTATCGGCTAGGCTGATAGCTGATGGCTGATAGCC
>DATGDE010000105.1:0-13424 GCA_035311125.1 Gemmatimonadales bacterium | reverse complement strand
CGTGGCGCGTATCCTCGACCACATCCGCGCCGGCGACACGTTCCAGACGGTGCTGTCGCGCCGCCAGGAGATCCCCGGCGCGGTGGACCCGTTCAGGGTGTACCGCTATCTGCGGGCCCTGAATCCCGCCCCGTATCTCTTCTACCTGACGCTCGACGACGTCGCGCTCGTGGGCAGCTCCCCCGAAGTGCTGGTGCGCGTCACCGGGCGGGAGGTGACGGTGCGCCCGATCGCGGGAACGTGCCGACGCGGTACCACCCCCGAGGAGGACGATGCGCTGGCGCGGGCGCTCCGCGAGGACGGCAAGGAGACGGCGGAGCACCGCATGCTCGTGGACCTGGGCCGCAACGACGTGGGACGGGTCGCCACCTTCGGCAGCGTGCACGTTTCGGAGTTGATGGCGGTCGAGCGCTACTCACACGTCCAGCACCTGGTGAGCGAGGTGCGCGGCGCGCTGCGGGACGGATACGACGCGCTCGACGCCTTCAAGGCGTGCTTCCCCGCCGGGACCGTGACCGGGGCCCCGAAGGTCCGGGCGATGGAGATCATCGATGCCCTGGAGCCGGAGCGGCGCGGGCCGTACGCCGGCGCCGTGGGGTACGTGGGCTGGGGCGCCGCCACGCTCGACACCGCCATCGCGATCCGCTGCGCCGTGGTGCGCCCCGATCGTGTCGTGGTCCAGGCCGGGGCCGGGATCGTGGCGGACTCCGACCCGGCGCGCGAGTTCGCCGAGACCGAGGCAAAAGCCGCAGCCGTGTTGCGAGCGGTCGCGTGCGCGCTCGCGTGAGACGCCGCGATACCGCCCCGTACCGATCGGAGTATATTTTCGCATCGTGTTCAAGCTGCTGAGCACTTCCGGCGACCAGTCGATCGACCTCGCGCCGGGCCGCACGCTGGTCGTGGGCCGGGCCGTCACCAGTGACGTGCCGATCTACGACCCCACCATCTCCCGCCGCCACGCCGAGATCACGCTCGTCGCCGGCGGCGTCCGGGTGAAGGACCTCGGCTCCTCGAACGGCACCTTCCTCAACGGCGCCCGCATCACGCAGGCGGACGCCGGCGCCAACGACGTCGTGACGTTCGGCAAGGTGGCCTTCAAAGTCGCGGGCATCACCCCACCCGCCCGTCCCTCGACCCCGACGCCCGAGGCGAGCCAGACCGGCGGCTCGCGCGCCATGCCGCAGGGAACGATCGTGCGGCAGCTGCCCGTCAGCGCTTCGTCGGGCGGGGTCAAGGCGATCGCCCTGGAGACGGGCCCCGCCGCGGTGGGCGCGTCGCATCTGAAGGTCAAGGCGGAGTCCGAGACCGAACGGCGCGAGAAGAAGCTCGAGCTGCTGCTCGAGATCTCCAAGGAGCTCTCCCGTCAGCAGGAGCTGGATCAGCTGCTGCACAAGGTGGTGGACGTCACGTTCCAGATCATGAACGTGGATCGGGTGTCGATCCTGCTGCTCGACGGCAAGACCAAGGAGCTGGTCCCCAAGGTCTCGCGCAGCCGCACCGGCGACACCAACGCCGCCAAGCTCGTGCCGCAGTCGATCGCGCGAAAGGCCGTGGAGGACCGCGTCGCCATTCTCTCCGATAACGCCGCCGCCGACGACCGCTTCAAGGGCAAGTCGATCCTGATCCAGAGCGTACGCAGTGCCATGTGCACGCCGCTGCTCGGCTCCGACCAGCAGGCCCTCGGCATCATCTACGTGGATAACCAGACCGCGATCCACTCCTTCACCGACGAGGACCTGGAATTCCTCATCGCGTTCGGGAATATCGTGACGACGGCGGTGGAGAACTCCCAGCTCGGCGAGCGCGTCCGGCGCGAGGCGATGGTGCTGTCGAACTTCCAGCGCTACTTCGCCCCCAACGTGGCCGCGCAGATCGCCCAGCAGGAGGGCGCCGTCACCCTGGGCGGCGACAAGCGGCCGGTCGTGATCTTCTTCTCCGACATCCGCGGCTTCACGCCGATGTCGGAGAACATGAATCCGGACGAAGTGGCGCGCCTCCTGACGGAGTACTTCACCGAGATGGTGGAGATCGTCTTCGAGCACTCGGGCTCCCTCGACAAGTTCATGGGCGACGCGATCATGGCGCTGTGGGGCGCGCCGATCGCCCACGAGGACGACGCCGACCGCGCCATGCAGTGCGCCATCGACCAGCTCAACGCGCTCGAGAAGATGAACGCCAAGTGGCAGGAGAAAGGCCGCCCGCCGATCAAGATCGGCATCGGCATCAACTTCGGCGAAGTGTTCGCCGGCAACTTCGGCTCCGACCGCCGCCTCGAGTACACCGTGATCGGCGACGCGGTGAACACGGCGAGCCGGCTCTGCTCGGTCGCCGGCCCCAACGAGATCCTCATCGCCGAGCCGTTCTACAAGGCGCTGAAGAACCCCCCGGCCGTCGAGGCGCTGGAACCGATGCAGGTGAAGGGGAAGTCGAAACCGGTGCCGGTCTATCGCGTGAAGCGGTAGGGCCGCCCGCAGCGCGCCAGCAGATCCACCGCCAGCCGGATCGGCAGGCCCATCACCCCGAAGACGTCGCCCTCGATGCGCTCGATCAGCACGCCCCCCATCCCCTGCACCGCGTAGGCCCCGGCCTTGTCGAGCGGCTCGCCCGTCGCGACGTACGCGGTCAGGGTCGCCCTGTCCGCGGGCCGGAAGGTGACCGCGGTAATATCGATCGCATGCTCCAGCCGGCCCTCCCGGGCGACCACCACGCCCGTGAGGACCTGATGCGTCCGGCCCTGGAGGCGCTGCAGCATCGCCACCGCGCCGGCCGCATCCGCCGGCTTGCCGAACACCTCGCCGTCCAGCACCACCTCGGTGTCAGCCGCAAGCTCGATGGCGCCGGGCCGGCGGGTCGCGACGGCCTCGGCTTTCTCCTGCGCGACCCGCAGCACGTAGTCGCGCGGCGCCTCGCGCGGACCCACGATCTCGTCGATCCCCGACGGCTCGACCTCGAACGGGATGTGCAGCATGTCGAGCAGCTGGCGGCGACGCGGGCTCGAGCTCGCCAGCACGATGGGGGGATCCGGCGGATGCGGCGCCGTCGTCACTTGCGCCGCAGCGACGGACCGGCATCGCGCACGACGGGCGGAACCGTCCGCAGGTACCGGTAGATCGCCCGCAGATCGTCGTCGGTCATGCGGGAGAACGCCCCCCACGGCATGGGCGATTGCGGGATCAGCTTCCCCTGACGAAACCGGGCGACGAACTGGTCCTCGCTCCACGCGGCGATCCGGCCGGTCCGCGGATCGGGCGTGAGATTGGGCGGGACCGCCACGAACCCCGGCGGCCCCTCCGCGTCGATCGGACTTCCCCCGGCGAGCAGCGGCCCGGTGTACGAGCCGTCGACCTGGCTCCGCTGGGTGTGGCACCCCGTGCATTCCGCCACCACCCGCACCAGGTACGCGCCACGCTCCACCGTGGGTCCGGGGGGCGGACTTTCCGCCGGCGGCGTGCCGGTCGGGCCGATCGGCTTGATCACGAACGCCAGGACGGCTTTGCCGAGGAGGTTGATGTCGTGGGGACGGACGGCGCGCCGCACCGGCGGCTGCGAGCGGAGGAACGAGACGATGGCGAGGAGGTCCGCGTCGCTCAGGTCCTGCGCAGCCATGAACGGGACGGCCGCGCGGCCGCCGGGCAAAACGCCGAAGCGCAGCACCCTGGCGATCGCTCCGTCGCTCAGGCGGCCGATTCCCGTCGCGGAATCGGGGGTGAGATTGGGTGCGCGGAATGTGCCGACGGGCAGATGGAACACGAAGCCGCCAGCCAGCGGCGGCTGCTCACCACGGTCCAGGGCGGCAACGGTCTCCGCCGCGTTGTGGCAATAGGCGCAGTGCGCCGGCCCGTAGACCAGGTACCGCCCCCGGGCGATCACCGCCGAATCGGTGCTGGCCCGGATCGCGGGGAGGGGCGCGTCGAAGGTGCGATCCCAGCGCAGGAGCACCACCACCGCCAGCCCTGCGAGGAGGATGAGAATCGCCGCAGTCGTCCACACCAGGATCTTGCGGATCATGTCACCGCTCCAGGAGTAACGTGACCGGCCCGTCGTTCACCAGCTCCACGTCCATCATCGCGCCGAATTCCCCGGTCGCCACCGCGACGCCCAGGGAGGCGGCGCGCTCACTCAGCAACGCCACGAAGCGCTCATAGAGCAGGATCGCCACGTCGGGAGGCGCCGCGGCGATGAAGCTGGGCCGCCGTCCCTTCTGGACATCCCCGTACAGCGTGAACTGGGAAACGACCAGCACCCCCGCCCCGCCCACTTCCTCGAGGCCCCGGTTCATCTTCCCCGCATCGTCGGGGAAGAGTCGCAACGACAGGATCTTCTCGGCCATCCAGACGAGCGTCGCTTCACTGTCGGTGGGGGAGAAGCCGGCGAGGACGGCAAACCCTTTGGCGACCTGTCCCACGACGCGCCCCTCGATCCGGACGGACGCGCGGGAGACGCGTTGCAGGACGACCCTCATTCCACTGTGACGCTCTTGGCCAGGTTCCGCGGCTGATCGACGTTGCAGCCCCGGCGCACGGCGATGTAGTAGGCGAGCAGCTGCAGTGGCAGAACCGAGAGGATCGGCGCGAGCAGATCGAGGGTCTCCGGGACGGCAATCGCGTGCTCGGCCAGGCCCGAGACCCCGGTATCGCCCTCGGTGACGATCGCGATCACGCGGCCGCCGCGCGCCTTCACCTCTTCCACGTTGGAGAGCACCTTCGGATAGACCGTGTCGCGCGGCGCGATGAACACGACCGGCATGAGCTCGTCGATCAGCGCGATCGGCCCGTGCTTCATTTCGGCCGCGGGATACCCCTCGGCGTGGATGTAGGAGATCTCCTTGAGCTTCAGGGCCCCCTCCAGAGCCACCGGAAAGTTGTAGCCGCGACCCAGATAGAGCACGTTGGTCGCGCGGACCATGCGCTCCGCCAGCCGCTCCACTTCCGGCGCCTTGGCGAGCGCCCGCTCCACGAGCTCCGGCAGCCGCGCCAGCGCCCGCACCACCTCGCGCCCCTGGAGAATCGAGAGGGTCCGCAACCGCCCCATCTTGAGCGTGAGCAGCGCCAGTGCGGCGATTTGACTGGTGAATGCCTTGGTGGAGGCGACGCCGATCTCGGGACCGGCATGGAGGTAGATGCCCCCGTCCACCTCCCGCGCGATCGTGCTGCCGACCACGTTGACGAGACCCAGCGTCCGGGCCCCGCGTCGCTTCGCCTCGCGCAATGCTGCCAGCGTGTCCGCGGTCTCGCCCGACTGCGAGATCCCCACGACCAGGGTGCGCTCGTCCACGATCGGATTGCGATACCGGAACTCGGAGGCGTACTCGACTTCGGTCGGGAGCCGCGCCAGCTCCTCCATCATGTATTCGCCGATGAGCCCCGCGTGCCACGACGTTCCGCACCCGGTGAACACGATCCGGTTGATACGCTGCAGCTCCTCGTCCGAGAGGTTCAGCCCGCCGAGGTGCACGTCGCCTTCCTCCTCGAGCAGTCGTCCGCGCAGCACGTTGCGGAGGCTCTCGGGCTGCTCCAGGATCTCCTTCAGCATGAAATGCGCGTGCCCGCCGCGCTCGACGGTGGCCACGTCCCAATCCACCCGCGTGACCGTCTTGACCTTCTCGACGGCGGTCAGGTCGAGAATGCGGTAGGCGTCGGGCCGCACGATGGCCACCTCGCCGTCGTCCAGGTACACGACCGACCGGGTGTGCGCCAGCACCGCGGCCGCATCGGACGCCACGAAATGCTCGCCCGAGCCGATCGCCACGAGCAGCGGCGATCCGCGGCGGGCCACGACGATCGTGTCCGGTTCGCGGGTCGACACTACGCCGATCCCGTACGTGCCCTCGACCCGCTGCAACGCTCCGACCACGGCGTCGCCCAGGGAAGCGCCGGCCCCGTGCAGCTCCTCGATCAGGTGCGCCAGCACCTCCGTGTCCGTCTCGGAGCGGAACACGTGCCCCCGTCCGGCGAGCGCGGCCCGCAACACCGTCGCGTTTTCGATGATGCCGTTGTGGACGACCGCGAGCGTTCCGCCGCAGTCCGAGTGCGGGTGGGCGTTGATGTCGGTGGGGGCCCCGTGGGTGGCCCAGCGCGTGTGCGCCAGCGCGGTGTGACCGGCGGGCGGCTTGCCACCCAGCGCCTGCTCCAGCGCGGCGATCTTGCCGGCGGCCTTCACGACCTCGAGGCGACCATCGTTCACGACGGCGATCCCGGCCGAGTCATAGCCGCGGTACTCGAGCCGCTTCAGGCCCTCCAGGACGAGGGCGGCGGCCTGCTTCCGGCCCGTGTAGCCTACGATTCCGCACATAGCGTTCGTCCCGCGTCCACCAGTTGCCGTGCTTCCTGCGCCGTCGGCGCCTCGGCGATCAACCGGATGATCGGCTCGGTGTTCGAGGGCCGTACGTGCAGCCACCGGTCGCGCCAGCCCAGCCGCAGGCCGTCGCGCTCGTCCACCGTCGCATCCGCAAACCGCATGCGCAAGCCCGCGTACACCGGGGCCAACCCCGTGGCACGGCTCCGCGGCACCTTGTCCTTGACGATCGCGTAGCGCGGCGATGCCGCGACCAGCTCGCTCACGCGCCGGCCGTCGCGCGCCAGCAGCGTGAGGATCAACGCGGCGCCGACGGGCGCGTCCCGTCCCACGTGGAGCGCCGGATACATCACGCCGCCGTTCCCTTCGCCCCCGATCGGCGCGCCGCGCTCGATGATCGCCCGTGCCACGTGCGCTTCGCCCACCGGCGCCCGGACCACCAGGGCGCCGCAATCGCGCGCTGCGTCTTCCACCACGAGACTGGTCGAGAGGTTGCACACGACGACCCGCGCCTGCTCCGCCCCGGCCTTCGCGTCTTTCCCCTTTCCCCCTCCCCGCTCCCCCTTCCCGGATCTCGCCCCCAGTACTGCGCGAACCGCGAACGCCAGCGTGTAGTCTTCCCCGATCGGCTCGCCCTGCTCGTCGACGAGGGCGAGCCGGTCCACGTCGGGATCGACCGCCATGCCGATATCCGCCTGTACGCGCTGCACCACCGCCCCCAGCGCCCCGAGCTGCTCCGGAATGGGCTCGGGGGGGCGCGGGAACCGGCCGTCGGTCTCGAGATTGATGCCGGCGACCTCGCAGCCGAGGCGCTCGAGCAGGGCCGGCATGATGGCGCCGCCGGCTCCGCGGCACGTGTCGAGCGCGACCCGGAAATGACGCTTCCGCACGCGTGTCGCGTCCACGCCCGGCAGGCGGACGACGGCCGCCAGGTGGCGTCGCAGCGCGTCGGAATCGACGCTCACGTCGCCGAGCGAGCCGTGGTCGGCGCGGGGGATCGGTCCCTCGGCCGCCAGCGCCCGGACCTGGGCACCCGCAGTCTCGTCGATGAAGACGCCGTCGGGGCCGACGAACTTGAGCGCATTCCACTCGATCGGGTTGTGGCTCGCGGTGAGGATGATGCCCCCCGCGGCGCGATGGAATTCCACGGCGAGCTGCGCGGACGGGGTGGTGGTGAGCCCGATGTCGATCACGTCGCACCCGACCGAGACGAGCCCCGCCGCCGCGGCCTGCGCGAACATGGGTCCCGATGTCCGCGCGTCCCGGCCCAGGACGATGCGGGGACGGCGCGCGCCTCCGGTCCGGGCCCAGGCGCCGAAGGCGGCCGCGTACCGGGCGACGATCTCGGGAGTCAGGTCCTTGCCCACGATTCCGCGGATGCCGGAAACACCGACCATCAAGGTGTCGGACATGGCCGGAACGTTAGGGGAGGACGGAACGCGGCGTCAACCGACGGGCAGGGGGGCGCGTCCGCCGGTCAGGTCGGGAGTGGCGATCGGGAGATGATCGACGTTCGGGAAGGCGTCCAGGAACCCGTCCACCGCGGTGGCGTCCCATTGGACGCCCCGGTGGCGGCGCAGCTCGTCGAGGGCCTGCCCGACGGGCAGCGAATGGCGGTAGGTCCGCTCGCTCGTCATCGCGTCGAATGCGTCGGCCACCGAGACGATCCGGACGATCGGCGGGATCGCGTCGCCCCGCAGGCCGTCCGGCAGTCCCTTGCCGTCCACGCGCTCGTGATGCGAGCGCACGATCGCGATGGCGTCGGGGCGGTCGCGCAACAGCGGCCCCAGGACGCGTGCGCCGATCACCGTGTGCTCCATGATGTGGCGGTACTCCTCGGGCGTGAGCTTGGCCGGCTTGTGCAACACTTCCTCGCTCACGCCGATCTTCCCGAGGTCGTGGAGCCGTGCCCCGACCCGGATGGTGTCGATCGTCTCCTCGTCGAGCCCGAGCCGTCGCGCCGTCTGCACCGCGTACTCCGCCACCCGCAGCGAGTGGCCGCGCAGGTAGGCGTCCTTCTCCTCGAGCGCCTGGGCGAGCGCCTCGACCCGGTCGAGGAACAGCTCCTTGATGCGCTGCTCCTGGGCGTGCACCCGCGCCTCCAGCTGCGTGCGGTAGCCCTGCAGCTCGAGCCGCATCTGGCGGCGCTGCAGCGCCTGCTCCACCCGGGCGCGCACCTCTTCCAGGTTGAACGGCTTGCTGACGTAGTCGAGCGCGCCGAGCTTGAGACACCGCACCGCGGTCTCCACGTCGGCGACGGCACTGACCATGACGACGGCGGTGTCGGGCCAGCGCTTGAGGACGTGCGGCAGCAGCGTGACGCCGTCCATCTCCGGCATGCGGAGATCGGAGATCACGAGGCTCGCCGGTTCCAGTTCCATCTCCCGCAGTGCTTCGACCCCGGTGCCGGCCTCGCGCACGCGGAACCCGCCGCCCTCGAGCAGATGTGCGAGCACGCGCCGCAGCCGCGGCTCATCATCCACCACGAGGCAGGAAAGCTCGTTTGGGCCCGTCATCACGGGCTAACGTAAGGGTCGCTTGCTCGCGGCGAAAGGCGTCGGTACGTTCACGCCCATGACCAAGGCGTTCGACGTGGATTTGGGCCGCCGGCTGGGCACCCTGGCTGTGCACGGTGGGATCGTGCCCGACCCGCTCGCCGGGGCGGTGATGCCCCCCATCTACCAGACCTCGACCTACGTGCAGGAAGGGCTGGGCCGCCACAAGGGCTACGAATACGGACGCACCCAGAACCCGACGCGCGAGGCCCTGGAGCGCAGCGTGGCCGCTCTCGAGGGTGGCCGGCACGGCTTCGCCTACGGCTCCGGTCTCGCCGCGGTCGACGCGGTCATGAAGCTGCTGTCGGCCGGCGATCACGTCGTGAGCGGCGAAAACGTGTACGGCGGCAGCCATCGGCAGATGACGCTCATCTGGGCGCGTCTCGGGCTGTCGTTCACGTTCGTGGACGGCGCGGACCCGGACGCGGTCGCCGCCGCCGTGACCCCGCGCACGAAGCTGATCTACGCCGAGACCCCGACCAACCCCATGATGCGACTGTGCGATCTCGCCGCCACCGCGACGATCGCCCGGCACGCCGGCGCGCTGCTCGTCGTGGACAACACGTTCGCCACCCCCTGCTTCCAGCGCCCCCTCGAGTTCGGCGCCGACGTGGTGCTCCATTCGACCACCAAGTACCTCAACGGCCACAGCGACATGGTGGGGGGGATGCTCGTCACGCCGCGCGACGACCTGGCCGAGCGGCTCGCGTTCATCCAGAACGGCTCCGGCGCGGTACCGGGGCCGTTCGACTGCTGGCTGGCCCTGCGCGGCATCAAGACGTTCCCGCTGCGAATGCGCCAGCACGATGCCAACGGCCGTCGCGTCGCCGAGTGGCTCTCGCACCATCCGCGTGTGCGCCAGGTGAACTACCCGGGCCTGCCCTCCCATCCGCAGCACGACCTCGCCTGCCGCCAGATGAGCGGGTTCGGTGGCATGCTCTCGGTCGAGCTGGGCGACCCCGCGTTCGCGCGGCGGGTGGTCGAGCGCACCAGCGTGTTCGCGCTGGCCGAATCATTGGGGGGCGTGGAGAGCCTGATCGGCCACCCGGCGTCGATGACGCACGCCAGCGTCCCGCCGGAGCTCCGCCGGAAGATGGGCCTCACCGACAGCCTGATCCGGCTGTCCGTGGGCATCGAGGACGTGGAGGACCTGATCGAGGACCTGGACCGGGCGCTCGCTCCCGAGTAGCGAAACACGAACGGCACCGGCTCGTAATGAGGAGTTCAACCCTGCGGAGTCTTCCATGACCGATGTCACCAGCGGCGGCCTGCCGGCAGCGCGGCCCCGCAAGATCCTCAGCCAGATCGCCCCCGTCGCCTGGGAGCACCCGGCCGACCGGGCCGCGCTCCAGTCGCTCCGCTCCGTGCCGGGATTCGACGAGGTCCTGAAGAAGATCTACGGCTTCCTGGGCGAGCGCGGCGTCCGCCTCCTGTTCCAGGCCGACGCCGTCCGGGTCGGACCTACGCAGTTCCCGCGACTCAACCAGCTCTACACCGACGTCCTCACCACCCTCGATTGGTCCGTGCGCCCCGAGTTGTTCGTCTCCCAGACGCCGTTCGCCAACGCCGGCGCCTACGGGATGGACAAGCCGTTCATCGTGATCAACTCCGGCGCGCTGACCTTGCTGGACGATGACGAGATGCGTTCCCTGCTGGGCCACGAGCTCGGACACGTCATGAGCGGCCACTCGCTGTACCACACGCTGCTGGTGCTGCTCCTGAACGTCAGCTTCTCGGCCCTCCCCTTCCTCGCCGGGATCGCCATCCTGCCCATCCAGCTCGCGTTGCTGGAGTGGTTCCGCAAGAGCGAGCTGTCTTCCGATCGCGCCGGTCTCCTCGCCACCCAGGACCCGGTGGCCTCCCTGCGGATGAACCTCAAGTTCGCGGGCGGCGGCGACCTGAAGCAGATGGACCTGAACGCGTTCCTCGTCCAGGCCAAGGAGTTCGAGGAGACCGGCGGCGCGCTGGACCGGGTCTTCAAGATCCTCGGGGTGCTGATGCGTACCCATCCCTTCAACACCGTGCGCGCAGCGGAGCTGCAGCGCTGGGTCGAGGCGGGCGACTACGACCGCATCCTGCGCGGTGAGTACCCGCGACGTGGCCCCGAGGCGGAGCAACGCCCGCTCGACAAGGACCTGGACGAGGCGCGCGATCACTACATGAAGGAAGCGAAGGCCGTGGTGAACGATGTCGTCGACTCGGCCAAGCGCGCCGCGCAGGCGTTTTCCGACGCCATGAAGAAGAAGTGAGGGTGCTGGTCGTCGGGGGGGGCGGCCGCGAGCACGCCCTCTGCTGGGCGCTGCACGCGGACGACCCCTCGACGACGCTCTTCGCCGCACCCGGCAACCCCGGCACCGCCGAGGCGGGGCTCGCCACGAACCTCGCGGTCGCCGCCACCGACCTGGATGGGCTCGTCGCCGCCGCCCGGGACCACCGCATCGACCTCGTCGTGGTCGGTCCCGAAGCACCGCTCGCCGCGGGACTGGTCGACCGGTTGCGGGCGACGGGACGTCCCGCCTTCGGTCCCACCGCGGCCGCCGCCCGGATCGAGTCCTCCAAGGCCTTTGCGAAGGACGTCATGGCCAGCGCCGGCGTTCCCACCGCCGCGAGCCGCGTGTTCACCAACCTGGGACCCGCGCTGGCCTACATCGAGCGGCACGCCGAGCCGCTCGTCGTCAAAGCGTCGGGGCTCGCGGCGGGCAAGGGCGCCGTGGTGTGCGCGAGCCGGGGCGAAGCCGCCGCGGTCGCGCGCAGCATGCTGGAAGACATGTCACTCGGGGATGCCGGCCGGGAGATCGTGGTGGAGACCTTTCTGGAAGGCGAGGAGCTCTCCGTCCTGGCCCTCACCGACGGACAGCAGGTCCTCCTGTTACCGGGCGCGCAGGACCACAAGCGCTTGGGAGAAGGCGACACGGGCCCCAATACCGGCGGCATGGGGGCCTACTGTCCCGTGAGCGTGGCGACGCCCGCGTTGCTCGAACGGGTGCGGCGCGAAGTGCTGGGTCCGACGCTGGCGGAGCTGGCGCGGCGGGGCTGCCGCTACAGCGGCGTGCTGTACGCGGGCCTGATGATCGGAGCCGACGGCACGCCGTGGGTGCTCGAGTTCAACTGCCGCTTCGGCGATCCCGAGACGCAGGTGCTGCTCCCGGTGCTGCCGCGTGGCTCCACGGCCCACCTCGCGGCCATTGCGGCGGACAGCTGGCGCCCGCAATCCGTCGTGCTCGCGGCCGGGCGCGCGGCGGTCACGACGGTGCTCGCCGCTCGCGGCTATCCCGACCGGCCCGAGAAAGGTGCGGCGATCGACCTTCCGGCGACTCTCCCGCCCGACGTGCTGCTGTTCCACGCGGGGACCACCCGTGATGCCGCCGGGGCCCTGCGCGTCGCCGGCGGCCGCGTGTTGAACGTCACTGCGCTGGCGCCGACCGTCGCGGCGGCCGCGGCGGCCAGCCGCGCGGCGTGCGAGCGAATCGCGTTCGCCGGCAAGACCTGGCGCCGCGACATCGCGCGGCGGGAGATCGAGCGGCACAGCGGAGCAGGGCGTGCCGGAGCTGCCTGAGGTCGAAACCATCGTACGCGACGTGGCGCCCCGGCTCGTGGGCCGCCGCATCCGCTCCGCCACGCTCACCAAGACCGACGTGCTGCGCGGCGTCTCCCGCCCCAGACTCGTGCGCACGCTCACCGGCAACACGGTGCGCGCGGCCTCGCGACGGGCGAAACACGCCGTCTTCCTGCTGCAGAGCGGCCACCGCATGATCGTCCAGCCCCGGATGACGGGATCGTTGATCGTCTACGACCGGCCGCTCACCCGGGACGAGGCCCGGTACGCCGTGCTCACCTGCACCCTGGCCGGCGGCGGCCTGTTCGTGTACCGCGACGTGCGCCGCCTCGGCACCGTGTGGCTGCTCGACGAGCGCGGCTGGAACGCCTACACCGCCAGGCTCGGCCCCGAGCCGCTCGAGCCCGCGTTTACGCCGGCGGTGCTGGCCGGCGCGCTCGCCGGCACGCGCGCCGCTGTGAAGAAGGCCATCATGGATCAGCGCCGCCTCGCCGGCGTCGGCAACATCTACGCCAACGAGGCGTTGTTCGACGCGGGCATCGACCCCTCTCGCCCGGCTAACCGCCTCACCGCCGCGGAGGTAGAGGCGCTGCATGGCGCCATTGTCGAGATCCTGCAGCGCGCGCTGCGCGCGTCCGGGACCACTGTGCGGGATTACCGCACCGGCACCGGAGCGCAAGGCAACTTCCAGCTCGAGCTGAAGGTCTACGACCGCGGCGGCGAGCCGTGCGTGCGCTGCGGGCGACGCCTCGCGACCACCCACGCGATCGACCTGCGACAGACGACGCTCTGCGCCTTCTGCCAGCGATAACGGTGTTGCGCCCGATCAGGGCGCGAGGGACACCAATCGGCCCCGCGGGGGAATCCCCGGCTCGAGTTCCAGAATCCCGACGCTCACCGGAAGGTCGAAGCGCCGCTGGCCCGCGCTCCCCGGATTCATCACCGTGACCGTCCGGTCCACGAGCTCGAGCAGGGGCTTGTGGGTGTGTCCGTACAGGATGATTTCGGCTCCGGGAAAC
>DATGDE010000104.1:0-3371 GCA_035311125.1 Gemmatimonadales bacterium | reverse complement strand
CCGCACCACCCTGGAGATCGCGCGGGCGCAGGTCGCGACGAATGCTCACAGCACGCCGATCGTCCGCGAGGAGCGTCGCAGCGAGATCGTCGAGGCGTGTGCGAGGATCGCGCAGCTGCTCGAGCAACGCGGTTCGCGCTGACTGATCACCCGCCGCGCTCAGCCGTCCGCCGCCATTGAGCGCCTGCTGGCGCTCGCCGCGACCGTCGAGCCGCCATTCGCGCTCCTGGAAGACGGCCGCGGAACCGGCCTCACGCACCTCGCCTGGGGGGCCGTCCGTCGCTCGCGTCGTGTCTTCGGGGAGGGAGGAGCGCTCATCCCTCCGCCCGTTCCGGAGATGCCCTGGTACGGGGTGTTGAGCTACGAAGCCGGTCTCCCCGAATGGGTGTCTCCGTCGCGGGCCGCGCTGCTCCAACCACTCGCGGACTGGTTCGTGCCCGCCAACCGGATTCTGTTGGGGCGTGATGGTCGTGCGGTCCGTCTGGACGGGCCGGAGGCACTGGCGCGCTGGCGCGAGACACCGGCTCCGGGTTCTCGGGCTGCACCCGCCGCGCCGCCCGTGTTGGCGTCACGCCCGTGGCGCTCGTTCAACGCGCCGGCGTTCGCGGCGGCCGTACGACGGGCGCACGAGTACATCGCTGCGGGTGACATCTATCAGGTCAACCTGGCCGTGGCCGAGTGCTGGGAGTATCCCGGGACGGCGTGGGATGCCTATCGGCGGCTCCGCGCGGTCAACCCGTCTCCCTGGATGGGCTTCGCGAATTTCGGCGATTGGCAGCTCGTCTGCGGCTCCCCTGAGCTCCTCGTGGAGGTGACGGCGGGCCTCGAGGGGTACCGTGTGCGTACCCGGCCGATCGCCGGTACGCGCAAGAAGACCGGGGACGCGAGCGCCGATGCGCGCATGCGCGCCGAGCTGCGGCTCGACGAGAAGGAGCGCGCCGAGCATCTCATGCTCGTCGATCTGGCACGCAACGACCTGGGCCGGGTTGCGACGTTCGGTTCGGTGCACGTCGCCGAACAGGAGGTCGTGGAGGAGTATTCGCACGTCTTTCACCTCGTGTCGGAAGTGCGGGGCCGGGTGCGGCCCGACGCGGATCTGGGCGACGTGGTGGGGAGCGTGTTCCCCGGAGGTACCATCACCGGGTGTCCGAAGCTCCGCGCCATGGAAATCATCCGCGAGCTCGAGCCCGTCGGGCGAGGCGCCTACACCGGCGCCCTGGGGTGGATCGGCGCGGGCGAGGGGCAGCTCAACATCGTCATCCGCAGCGCGGTGGCTTCGGGAGGGGAGGTGCTGATCCAGGCGGGCGCGGGGGTCGTCGCCGACTCGATCCCGGAGCGCGAATGGCGGGAATCGCTGCGCAAGGCGGAGGCGGTGCGGCTTGCGTTCGGCGTCTCCCTCGCGGAGCCATGACGGCGGCGGTGTTCGAAACCATCCGCGTCCGCGCGGGGCGCGCCCCTCTACTGGAGCGCCACGCAGCCCGACTCGTCGCGGCATGCGCGGCGCTCGGGCTGCCGCTGCCGGAGCCCCCCCTCGCCGATCTCGTGTCGCGCCAGGCTGGCACGGAGAATGGTGTGGTGCGGGTCGAAGTGAGCGACCGGGGCATCGCGGTGACCGCCAGGGAGCTGCCGCCGCTCGCGCCGCTGGCAGTCGTCGTCGCCGCCACGCCGCATGTGCCGTATCCCCGCAAGATCACGTCCCGGACCGCGTTCGAGGCCGCGCAGGCGGAAGCGCGCGCCGTCGGGGCCGATGACGCCCTGCTCGTCACTCCGCACGGGCTGGTCGCCGAAGGCACCGTTTGGAATATCTTCTGGTGGGAGGTGGATCGCCTGGCGACGCCGCCGCTGTATCTCGGCGTGCTGCCGGGGGTGGCGCGCGCCCGCGTCCTGGAGCTCGCGCCCGCGATCGAGCGCGAATGTGTGCCCGGCGATCTCCTCGGGCGCGGACTCTTCGCCACCAACGCGATTCGGGGTATCGTGGCGATCGCGCGGCTGAACGGCGCTCCGGTGCCGCACGATCTGCGCACCACACAGCTGGCCGACCGATTCTGGCCGGAATGACCGGCGGATCGGCGCGCGAGGGGAGGACCGAATGAAGTGGACCCCGGGAGGCACGAGTCAGAACGTCGAGGATCGCCGCGGGGAGACCGGCGGCGGTGGCGGATTTGGGGGGGGCGGGATGCGGCTCGGACTGGGCGGCGCGGTCGTGCTCCTCGTCCTCAGCCTGATCTTCCGGCAGAACCTGTTTCAGTTCCTCGAGAATCCGGGCGGAACCGCGCCGCTCGGACAATCGGGGGGCTCCACCCCCCAGGAGGACACGCTGGTGCAGTTCGTCTCGTTCGTGCTCGACAGCGCGCAGGCGAGCTGGGCGCGGACGCTGCCGGCGATGGGCGTGCCGTACCAGGATGCCCATCTCGTGCTGTTCCGCGACGGTATCGAGTCGGCGTGCGGCTTCGCCGAGACGGCCACCGGACCGTTCTATTGTCCGGGAGATCAGAAGGTCTACATCGATCTGGGCTTCTATCAGGAGCTGCGGGATCGGTTCGGCGCCTCGGGCGACTTCGCCCAGGCATACGTGCTGGCCCACGAGATCGGTCACCACGTCCAGACGCTGATGGGCACGGAGGCGCGGGCGCGCCGCGGACCGGATGCGTCGGTCCGGCTGGAGCTTCAGGCCGACTGCTACGCGGGCGTGTGGGCGCACGAGGCCGATCGGGAGCACCTGCTCGACCCCGGAGATCTACAGGAGGGCATCACCGCCGCCGCCGCGGTGGGGGACGATCGGCTGCAGCGCATGGCGACGGGGCACGTCAACCCGGAAACCTTCACCCATGGGTCGTCGGCGGAGCGGGTGGCCTGGTTCCGGCGTGGCTACACCACCGGGCGCGTCGACGCCTGCGACACGTTCAGCGGGCCGCTGGATATCGGGAACTAGCTAGTCCGGGGTCGTCTCCCGGTAGACCTTCGCCTCGACGAACATCTGAAACAGGTCGGCATCCAGCTGGCCTGACCTGACGAGCTCCCGGTCCATGATGTCGAGCGCCTTGGGGGCAGGGACGGCCTTCTTGTACGGACGGTCCTGGGCCGTCAACGCGTCGTAGATGTCGCTGATCGTCATCATGCGCGTCTGCACCTTGATTTCGGGTCCCGCGATCTTCCGCGGGTAGCCCGTTCCGTTCATCAGCTCGTGGTGTCCGTAGGCGATCTCGGGGATCTTGATGAGCTCGTTGGTCCAGGGGATCTCCTGCAGGAACACGTAGGTCTGGGTGACGTGGCTCTCGATCTGCTCGCGTTCCACGTCGTCCAGGCTGCCCTTGCGGATCGTGAGGTAGCGCATCTCCTGCTCGGTCAGCAGCGGCTGTTCCTGCCCCGAG
>DATGDE010000103.1:0-1523 GCA_035311125.1 Gemmatimonadales bacterium | reverse complement strand
TGCTCGACAAGGTGTGGGGTCCGCTGACCGGGAGCTTCTTGATGCCGATCGGCGTCATCCTGCTCACCGCCACTGTCATCACGAGAATGACGGCCAAACGCGAGGCGACGGCGCATGTGCCCAAACCAAGGTAGTTGCGCGACGCGTGCCGGGTCCCGACGCTCCTGGGCGGCGCTCTACGACGACGAGCCTGGCTACGCTCTCGCCGGGGTCCGGCGCCAGCGCTGTCATAGCACCGCGGCGCTCATCGTCAGGCATCCGAGTGGTGGTGTCTGCTCCGGCGCGCATTCATGCGCAACTGCGTGACCCGGGCAACCCCGGCGATGGCTACCACCACACCCCCACCGACGGCGGCGATCAGCAACGCCATTCCCAGCGGGAGGGAACCTGCGAACCCGAGGTAGTGAACTTCGACCCGCATCGTGTTCTGCAGAATGAAGACGATAAGCATTACCAGGAGCAGAAGCGCGGCAGCGGTGGCCACCCAGGTGGCGCCGACGCGAGTTAGGCGTGGGGCGCCGCCCACGGGCGCGCCGCTGGGCGCGGACGTGGACGGGGACTCCTTCGGCCGCTGGTGTCGCGACGGAGTGGGGTCTCTCGTCACGGTTAGCCGTCCTCTCGAGAGGATGGTCGGGATGCCGTTCGAGTGCCGTGCGGAGCGCGAGCAGGTGCAGGTGGCCGTTGACGCGGCGGAACTGCCGGCTGGCTTCCAGCATGCCGGCGGCGCACCAGCGCAGCGCCATCTGCCCGTCGCGCCAGCGCTTGACGTTCTTGGCGTGCTCGCGACAAATCCCGATCGTGCTTTCGATGGCGTTGGTCGAGTGGAGTGTGCGCGCGAGTGTCGGCGGCACACCCAGGCGGAGCACGGTCAGCGTCTCGGCCAGTCCCTCGCGCAGGCTGCCGGCTGCGCCGTGGTGGGTCTTGTCCAGCTCGTGGGCCAACGCCTCGAGCTGAGCGCCTCGAGCGCGGAGGCGGCGCGGTAGGCGTGGCGGATGCGTCGCTCGACCGGGCCGCGCAGGCGCTCGGCCATTAACAGGCCGCGTTCTTCGCCGCCCACGGGTCACTGTCGAACGCGCGTGGTCGGCGCCGTCAGGCTCGCGGCAGCTGCCTCGCGGGCGAGGAAGGAGCCGAGTTCTCCGATCGTGCTCATCAGTGGGGCGGGGAACACGACGGTGGTGTTCCTGTCCACGCCGATCTCGACCAGGCTCTGCAGGTTACGTAGCTGCAGCGCTAACGGGTGGGCCATCATGGTGTCTGAAGCCTCTCCCGGGCCTGCGCTACCGCCAGACCGTGGTGCGGATCACGATCCAGGGCCGGGACGCGGTTCGCTCTGCAGCCAGGAGCCGACTTCGTCGGCGAGCATGCTGTCAGTGCTGCTATGTCTGACACGCACTGTGGCACCGTCGCCTGGGACGAGCAACCGGGCAGGGACCGCGCCGTTCCCCCACTGCTAACTCCTCTGCAGGACCAGAACCCCGTTCGCAGGGATCCGTAGTTGGAGACGACCGGCTTCTGCTGGGACC
>DATGDE010000102.1:0-4334 GCA_035311125.1 Gemmatimonadales bacterium | reverse complement strand
GGGGCTCGTGACCGAGCTGCTGGGCGAGCGCATGGGGAAGTACCGCAACCCGCTCGAGGAGCATCTGGGAGATCTCGTCGATCCGGCCGCCTCCGCCGGCGCGGCGGAGCTCGCAGCCGCGTTGCGCACGGTGCGGGAAACGGGTGGGACGGTGTGGGTCGCGCCCCGCCGGGGTCTGGAGATCGGCATCCGCGGACTGCTCGTCGGCTCGGAAGTGGCGCACGCCGTCCGGGCACTCGGCCCCGGCGACGATCCGAGTCCCCGGGACCTGGTGCTGCGACCGGACGACGCGGACCCCGGAGCCCTCGTGGTGCGACTGTTCAAGGCGCTGCAGCTCGAGCATGTGCGGGAGGCACGCGAGCCGTTTGCCAGTTACGTCGCGTTCGATCTCGAGACCACGGGGACCGACGTCCAGACCTGCGAGATCGTGGAAATCGGGGCCGCGCTGGTGGAGCAGGGACGTGTGATGCAGACGTTTCACTCGCTGGTGCGTCCCGACGGGCCGGTCCCCGCTTCCGCGACCGACGTGCACGGCTACTCCGACGCGGACCTGGCCGCCGCACCCCGGTTCGAGGAAGTATGGCCCCGATTCCGCGCCTTCATCGGAAACCGGGTGCTGGTGGCGCACAACGGACAGGGTTTCGACATCCCCGTATTGCGGCGGCTCGCCGACACCGCCGACCTGGTGTTCTTCGACTCCTTGCCCCTGGCGCGCGCGCTCTCCGACCAGAGCGCGAAGCTCGAGGCCCTGGCGGAGCGGTTCGGCGTCCCGTTGGGGCGGGCCCACCACGCGCTGGACGATGCGGTCGCGCTCGCCGGAGTTCTGGCGGCGTTGTGGCGCGAGAAGCAGCGGCGCGCGCGCACCACCGCACTCGTGAACCTGCTCGACGTGCTGGGCCTGTGTCTCGCACTCGCCGACGATCCCGGGACCGACAGGGAGCGCCACGCCCTGGCCGAGGTCGCACGCGTCTATGCGCTGGGCCGTTATTCGAGCTGTCTCGACGACTACGAGCGGGAGCGCGATGGTCGCGCGGATGCGCCGCCGCGGGAGGTCCTGATCGAGCGCCTGGGCGGGCGCCGTCTGCTCGAGCGACTGCGGGCGGAGCGGTCGCCGGCGGAGCGGTATCCCTCGGCGGTCGCCCGGCTCGAGGCGCTGGTGGAGGCGAGCGCGACGGACTCGTTGACCGCGGGCATCCGCCGCTTGCTCGAGCGGGTGGCGCTGTCCACGTCCGACGGCATCGAGGTGGACCCCGACCGCGTGAACCTGCTGACGCTGCACTCCACCAAGGGGCTCGAGTTCTCTCGTGTCTACATCGTCGGCGTGGAGGACGAGCAGCTGCCCGGAGGGCGCGAGCTGGACCGCGCGGCGACCCGGGACATCGAGGAAGCGCGGCGCGTGCTGTATGTGGGAATGACCCGGGCGATGGATCGGCTCGTGCTCACCCGGGCCGAGACCCGGTTCGGGAAACCGGGGCGGGGAAGCCTGTTCCTCGAGGAGATGGGGCTCGACGCCTAGCGACCAAGCTCCGCGTGACGGAAGCAGGACACGAGGTGGTCGTTCACCATCCCCACAGCCTGCATGAACGCATAGCAGATGGTCGGTCCCACGAAGCGGAAACCCCGCTCTGTCAGCGCCTTGCTCATCCGCTCCGACTCGAGGCTGGTGGCTGGGATCTGGCGCAGCGAGCGCCGGCGGTTCTGCTTCGGCTCGCCGTCTACGAAACTCCACAGGAATGGCCCGAACCGCTCGCCGGCCTCGCGCATGTCGAGAAAGGCGCGCGCATTGCCGATCGCGGCGTCGATCTTTTGCCGGTTCCTGACGATCCCCGGGTCGGCGAGCAGGCGGCGCCGTCGCGCCGCCGTGTAACGCGCCATCCGTTCGGGGTCGAACCCGTCGAACGCTTCGAGGAACGCGTCGCGCTTGCGCAGGATGATCGCCCAGGACAGGCCGGCCTGGAAACCGTCGAGAATCAGCTTGCCGAACAGCGCCTTGTCGCCGCGCAGCGGCACGCCCCACTCCCGGTCGTGATAGGCGAGCATCGCCGGGTTGTCGCCATTCCCCGGCCAGGCGCAGCGCGGCTTGTCGTCAGGATCTCGTCTGCCCACGGTCACTTCCCCCGATCTCGGACGTTGGGAATGTAGATTGTCCCGATGCCGCTTGCATCGTTCGCGCTCTCGGGGCTCTCCGAGTCGCTCCAGCACCATCCCCTCGCTGCCGTCGGGCTCTTGTTCGCGGCCGGTCTCGTCACGAGTCTGTCGCCCTGCATCTGGCCGATGATTCCGATCACGATCGGGCTGCTCGGCGGCACGGCGCGCAGCGATGCCCCGCGGTCGCGGGTGGTGGGGCTGACGCTGACCTACATCCTCGGGCTGGCGCTGTTCTATTCGCTGCTCGGGCTGCTCGCGGGGCTCACGGGGACGCTGTTCGGCACCGTGTCGTCCAACCCGTGGGTTCGCCTCGTGGTCGGCAACCTGCTCATCGTGTTCGCCCTGGCGATGCTGGACGTCATTCCGCTGCGGGCGCCGCAGCGGCTCACGGTGTGGGCGGGCGGTCTGGGGGGCGGCTCCTATCCGGCGGTGTTCCTGCTCGGCGCCACCTCGGGGATCGTGGCCGCCCCGTGCGGTGCCCCTGCGTTCGGCGTCGTTCTGACCTGGGTGGCGAGCACCAGGAGCGGAGTCCTGGGCTTCTTCTATTTGTTCGTCTTTTCCCTCGGCATGACGGCGGTGCTGGCGGTGGTGGGGTTGTTCTCGGGAACGCTCGCGGCGCTGCCCAAGCCCGGCCCGTGGATGCTATGGATCAAAAGGGCGGCAGCCGTGGTTCTACTGCTGGTGGCTGAATACTACTTCATCGAGCTGGGGAAGACGCTGTGAAAACGGTAACCGGCAGACGGTACGCGGTGCTCGTGGTGCTGGGGCTCAGCCTCGCCCTCCCGGCGCGCGCGCGGGCGCAGGACACGGGGGATCTCGGGATCGCACTCGGCGCGAAACCCCCCGCGGTGACCATCGAGGACCTCGACGGCCGTCCTGTGGACCTGGGGCAGATCGTTGGGAAGAAGCCGGTGCTCTTCGAGTTCTGGGCCACCTGGTGCCCGCTGTGCGAGGCCCTCCTCCCCAAACTCGAGGCGGCCCATGCCCGGTACGGCAGCCAGATGGATTTCGTCGCCGTCGCGGTGGCGATCAATCAGAGTCAGTCCAGCGTGAAGCGCCATCTCGCTCTGCACCCCATCCCGTTCCGCTTCCTCTGGGACTCGAACGGCAATGCCGTGCGGGCGTTCCAGGCCCCTTCCACCAGTTACGTGGTCGTACTGGATGCGAGCGGCAAGGTGGCCTACACGGGATCGGGCGACGAGCAGGACATCGATGCGGCGGTGCGGCGGGTGGTGACGGCGAACTGAACTGCGGGGAGTGGGGGGTGGAGAGTGGTACTCGACGGTGAGCGACGGGACACCGGTCCCCACCGTCAGGTCCACTCCCCACTCCCCGCAGTCTATTCAGTTCTTCGCCGTCACACTGTCCAGCGCCGCGCCCAGCTCCGTATAGGCCGTCGGGTCGATCTCCCGGAACGGCGTCGCCCGCCAGGCGATCTTCCCGTCCGGTCCCACGATGAACAGGGTGCGGTTGTCGAGCTTGTACTTGCCCAGGTACGCCCCGTACGCCTTCCCCACGGCGGAGCCGGTGTCGCTGGCGAAGAGGAACGGGAACTCCGCGTCCCGCGCCCACGACTGCTGGGCCGTATCGGCGTCGGCGCTGATCGCGATCAGCACCACGTTCTTGCCACCCCTGAAGAGCTGCGCGTACTGATCACGGTACGCGTTCATTTGAATCGTTCACCCACGCGTTCGCGCCTTGAAGAAGAAGGCGAGGACGACCGTCTTCCCCTTGAAGTCGCTGAGGTGGACGGGGTTCTTGAGCAGGCCGAAGCGCGTGGCGCCCGGCAGCGCGAAGTCGGGCGCGGCGACCCCGACATCGAGCGGTTTGGGATCCTCGCTCGCCACGGGCTGCTGGGCCGCGAGGGATACAGCCAGTGGGAGGGTGAGGGCGGCCAACGCCAGCGCTCGCATTGAACGGGTCCTCGGTGAATGGTTTCCGGAATATACTTGTCCCATGCGCCTGCGGGTCGGTACGTCCGGGTACAACTTCCCCGAATGGAAGGGGACCTTCTATCCGGCGAAGATCAAGCCTCCGGAGATGCTTCCCTACTACGCCGGGCGGCTCGCCACCGTTGAGATCAACTACACGTTCTACCGCATGCCCAACGCCAAGACCGTGGCGGGGTGGAATAGCGCGGTCCCGGACGGGTTCACCTTCGTGCTCAAGGCGCCGCAGCGGATCAC